>JABWBJ010000425.1 GCA_013360595.1 Gemmatimonadaceae bacterium
CTGTGGCGTCCGCACCTTCGGGGTGCCGTCGTCGCCATCGGGAACGCGCCGACGGCGCTCTTCCATCTTCTCAACATGCTCGAAGACCCGGCCTGCCCGTGCCCTGCGGCGATCATCGGATGCCCGGTGGGCTTCGTCGGCGCGGCGGAATCCAAGGATGCGCTGATGGACGACCTGCCGGCGCCGTCGCTCATCGTCAGGGGCCGGCTCGGCGGTTCGGCGATCACGGTCGCGGCCGTGAATGCGCTCGCCGAGATCGGGACGCCGGGGGCGCTGCAGCATCTGGATCGCGGGATCGACGACGACGATCGCGACGTGCGCATCGCCGCGGTGCGCGCCCTGGGCGCCCGGGCGCATCGCGCGTCGGTGCAGAAGGTCGAGGCGGCCATCAACGGCAAGCGTCTGCCGGCCGCCGACCTCACGGAGAAGATGGCGTTCTTCGAAGCCTTCGGGTCGCTGTGCGGCGACGCCGGCGTCCCGATGCTCGACGGCCTGCTCAACCGCAAGAGCCTGTTCGGCAGGAAGGAGGACGTCGAAGTGAGGGCCTGCGCGGCGATGGCCCTGGGCCGCGTTGGCACGCCGGCGGCGCTGGCAGCCCTTCGCAAGGCCGGCGCGGAGAAGGACGTCATCGTCCGGAACGCCGTGAGCAAGGCGCTGCGGGGGGGCGGGCCGTCGTGACGGAGCCGCGCCGACCACCGAGCCCGGCCGGAGTGCCGGCCATGACGGGCGAACCCGTCTCCGACGCCGCCTCGGAGTCGTTCGTGCGCCGGGCAGGACGCGCGCTCATCGTTTCCGTGTACGGCGCCATGCGGGTGATCCGGCTCTATCCGCCCGAGAACGAAGCCGTCCGCAACGCGCTCAATGAGCTCGTCAATGCCGGGAAGGCGCTCCTTGACCGCGACGGGGAGCTCGAGCTCCGGACGTCCGGCGAGTTCATCTTTGTCAACTCGACCCGCCTGCGCCTCGACCTCGACAACTACGCCAGCTTCAGCCACCTGCTCTCCGTGTTGCGGAAGTGCGGCGTCGGGACGGTCGTCATCGACCGCTCGGCGGCGACCCGCGACTGGCTCGTGCTCCTCTCCCAGCTGCTGGCGCTCAGCGGCTCGGGCGAGGAGGTGACGGTCCAGGACGTGACGGAGAAGCTGGACGCGGCCGGGATCACGGCGTTCACGCTCGGCCCGCCGCCGGTCACCGACGACGATTCCGACTTCATGAAGCGCGCCAGGGAAGCGGCCAAGCGCACGTACTCGCATTCGGTGGCCGTGACCCGCGAGGTGATGAGTTCCGTGCGCCTCGGCCACGCGCCGAACATCAAGAAGATCAAGCGCGTGGTGCAGACCATCGTCGACCAGATCCTGAACGAGGAGACGTCGCTCGTCGGGCTGACGACCATTCGCGACTACGACGAGTACACGTTCACGCACTCGGTGAACGTGTGCATCTTCTCGGTGGCCCTGGGGCGGCGGCTGGGGTTGACGCGCCTGCAGTTGTACGACCTGGGGCTGGCCGCGCTCTTCCACGACATCGGGAAGTCGCGCGTGCCGCTCGGCGTGCTCAACAAGAGCGAAGGGCTCACTGACGAAGACTGGCGCTGGCTGGCGGCGCACCCGTGGCTCGGCGTGCTGGCGCTGTTCCAGATTCGCGGCCTCCAGGACATGCCGTACCGGGCGATGATCGTGGCCTACGAGCACCACATGAAGACCGATCTCACCGGGTATCCGCGGAGCGTCCGGCCTCGCGCGCAGAGCATCTTCTCCAAGATCGTCGCCGTCGCCGACGGCTTCGACGCCGCGACCACGCGCCGCGCGTACCAGACGACGCCGATGTCGCCGGCCGCCGTGCTGGCCGGGATGCGCGACAACCCGCGGCGCGGCTTCGATCAGGTCATCGTGAAGGGCTTCATCAACCTCGTCGGCATCTACCCGGTCGGCACCCTGGTGGTGCTCGACACGTTCGAGCTCGCGATCGTCCACTCGGTCAACCCGAACCCGCAGGCCATCTCGCGCCCCGTGGTCCGCATCGTCAGCGACGATCGCGGGAACATCCTCTATCCCGGCGAACTGGCGGACCTCACCGAGCAGTCGAGCCCCGGCGTCTTCCGCCGCACGATCATCAAGACCGAGAATCCGGAGCGGTATGGCATCACCGTCGGCGACTACTTCGTCTGACGCCCTCCGCGAACGCTTTGCCCGGCTCGCGCGCGAGCGGCGCAAGGCGCTGGTCCCGTACATCACCGCGGGGCATCCCACGCCGGGCCGGTCGCTGGAGCTCATGGCGGCGCTGGAGGCGGCCGGCGCCGACGTGATCGAGGTGGGCGTGCCGTTCTCCGATCCGATGGCCGACGGTCCGGTGATTCAGGCCAGCTCGCAGGCGGCGCTGGCGCAGGGGATGACCTTCGACCGCACACTGGCCCTGGTGCGGGACGCGCGGCTCTCCATTCCGGTGGTCCTGTTCAGCTACCTCAACCCGATCGTCGCGGCCGGGCCGGACGCGCTGGCGCGCGCGGCCGCGGCCGGCGTGTACGGGATCCTCGTGACCGA
>JABWBJ010000426.1 GCA_013360595.1 Gemmatimonadaceae bacterium
CCGGCGCGCTCGACCGGATGCCGACCTTGACCACCTCCACCGGCCGCGACCGGAAGGCGAGCCCGAGCCCGCTGGCGAGCAGGAGCGGGAAGACGAAGGTCCAGAAGACGGCCTCCGGTTCGCGGAGGAACTCCCGGAAGCGGGTGAGCGTGAGCTGCGCGAGGGGCGACGCTCCCGCGCTCGGGGACCGGTCCCCGTCGAGGGCGCGGGCCTGCGGCGCCGGCGGACTCACTGATCCCTCAGGTGGCGCCCCGTCAGCGACACGAAGACATCCTCGAGCGTGGGCGTGTGGGTGCGCAGTTCGGTCAGGGCCAGTCCGGCCTGGTCCAGCGTGCGGAGGATGGCCGGCACGGCCTCGTGAGCGGCGGACACCTGCAGCGTCCACACCGGACCGTCGAGCCGGGTGTCGAGCACGGCCGGCGTCCGCGCGAACAGCGTCCCGGGGACGTCGGCGCCTTCGGTCAGTTCCACCTCGACGACCTGCTCCGCACCTAACGAACGGATCAGCGCGCGTGGCGTGTCGTTGGCGATCACCCGCCCCTGGTCCACGATCGCGACGCGGTCGCAGAGCCGCTCCGCTTCCTCCATGTAGTGGGTGGTGAGCACGATCGTGCGGCCCGAGGCGCGCAGCCGCTCCACGAGGTCCCAGAGCTGGCGGCGCGATTGGGGATCGAGCCCGGTCGTCGGCTCGTCCAGGAACAGCAGCTCCGGGTCCCCGGCCAGGGCGCACGCGATCGACAGCCGCTGCTTCTGACCGCCGGAGAGCGTTCCCACCCGCGCGCCCTGCTTCTCCTCCAGCTGCACGAGCCGCACGATCTCGGCGACAGTGGGTCCGCGGCGGAAGAAGCTGCGAAACAACGCCACCGTTTCCTCGACCGTCAGCTTCTCGCTGAACTGCGTCTCCTGCAGCTGCACGCCGAGCCGTTCGCGGAGCGCGCGCTCGTCCCTGGCCCAGTGCCGCCCGAGCACCGTCACGTCGCCGGCGTCGGGCTCCTGGAGCCCCTCGCAGATCTCGATCGTCGTGGTTTTGCCGGCGCCGTTGGGGCCCAGGAGGCCGAAACATTCGCCGGAGCGCACCTCCAGATCGAGCCCATCCACGGCCACGACGGTTCCGAACGTCTTTCGGAGATGGTGGACTTCCAGAGCGTGCGCCGCGGCCATCGGCGGATGCTAACAGGTCCGCGGCCGTTCGTCACCGCGGCGCGCGACGGCTCGCGTCCCGCCTAGCGCCGCGGCAGATCCCGCCGGCCGGCCCGCGCCCTCTCGCGAAGCACAGCCACCGAGTCCGGCGGAAGGACCGCCGCGACGGACTCGGCGCCCGGCGTGTCGCCGAGGATGACGTACAGCTGGAAGAGGGCCTGGCCGACGCTCTGCGTCTGCAGATGCGCCTCGCCGAACTGGCGCCGGAACTGATCGAATGCGACCCGGAGGCGTGCTTCGGCTTCCGGGAAGCGCTGCTGGCCCGCGAGCGCGCGTCCGAGATACTCGTCGATGGCGGCCAGCGTGAACCAGCTGTCCGGGGCGTCCCGCAGCACGGCCGCCCGCGCGCGCGCCATCACGGCTTCCATGTCGCGGTACCGGCGGAGCGCGAACAGGACCCGCGCGTAGTCGAACTCCAGTCCCACGCGCTCGATGGTGGCCGCGCCCGTCGCCTCGAGAATGCCGAGCGCCCGCTCGACCGAGGCGAGGGCGCTGTCGTGCTGCCCCCGGAGCGCCGCCAACCGGCCGACATGCGCGTGCGCCTGCGCCGTGTAGGGATGCACTTCGCCCCATCGCTTCACGAAGATCTGGAGCGCCCGCCGGGCATGCTCGCCGGCCTCCGGCAGCGTCGCACCGACCGCGATGAGCCGGGAGAGCCCCAGTTCAGCGATCCCGCGCTCGGCCGGATCGGGGACCGGCAGCGAGTCGAAGAGCGCAATGGCCTGGCGATACGCGGCGACGCCGTCACCGAGCCGGCCGGCGAACGCTTCGGCGTCACCAAGGGCCACGTACAGATACGGCAGCAGGCTCGAACCGGGACGCCGGCGCTCGATCGCGATGGCCTCCTCGACGAACGGTTTGCCCTCATCCGGATGCCCGGTATACGCGAGCGCGAAACCGAGGTAGAGGAGTGCGGTGCTGTAGTCGGCGGGCCGCTGCGACGGGTGGCTCCGCAGGAGGCGGACGGCTTCGCGGGTATACGTGACCGCCGAGTCGTACCTGCCGCTGATGTAGGCGAGACGCGCCGCCACGGTGAGGTCCCGCCCCACCTCGCTGGATTCCGGTCCGGCATGCGTGCGATCGAGGAGTAGGGCGGAATCGAGGAGGGTCCGGGCGCGGTCGACGCGATAGTGAACGACGTAGGCGTTGGCGGCGGTCCGGTAGACGGCCGCGCGCGCGAGCGGGTCGTCCGCCAGTTCGGCCGCAGCGCGGGCGACCGACTGATCCAGGAGGTCAACGGTCGCGCCGGAGAGCGCCGCCTGCGTCGGCGTGGCGAGCATCTGCTCGATGAACGAGACCACCGTGGCCGACCGCTCCGATTCGAGACGCGCCCGGTCGCG
>JABWBJ010000427.1 GCA_013360595.1 Gemmatimonadaceae bacterium
GGTCCGCGGGCGGAGGCGAGTCCGGAGTGTCGCACCCGCCGGACTCGCGGTAGTTTGGCGACGGGCCGTCCCGCGGCCTCGCCGCCGCCGGCCCGACAACACCCTGTCGAGAGGTTCGCATCATGACCCGATGGTCCGCGCTCATCGCCCGCGTGTCGCTGGCGACGCTCACCCTGCCCCTCGTCCTCCCGGCGCAATCCGGCCCGCGGGCGCCATTCATGGCGGCCGTCGACACCGCGCTCCTGCGGGGGCTCAGCTACCGGCTCGTCGGCCACTCGCGCGGCGGGCGCGTCACCACCGTCACTGGTGTCCCGTCGCAGCCGCGCACGTTCTACATGGGCGTCGCCAGCGGCGGCCTGTTCCGCACGACCGACGGCGGGCAGAACTGGGAACCGCTCACCGATGGCAAGGTGCCGATCGCCTCCATGGGCGACGTGGCCGTGGCGCTGACGGACCCCAACATCATCTACATCGGGACCGGCTCGGACGGCGTACGCTCGAACGTTTCGACCGGACGTGGCGTGTACAAGACGACCGATGGCGGGCGCACCTGGTCGTTCGCGGGGCTGTACAACGCGGGACAGATCGGCGCCGTGCGGATCCACCCCACCGACCCCAACACCGTCTGGGTCGCGGCCTATGGCGACATCTTCAAGCGCAACACGGAGCGGGGCGTCTTCAAGACGACCGATGGCGGGCGCTCCTGGAAGAAGACGCTCTTCCTGAACGACAGCACCGGGGCGATGGACGTCGAGCTGCAGCCCGGCAACCCGAGCGTCGTCTACGCCTGGATGAACCGCATCGAGCGCAAGCCGTGGACGATCATCAGCGGCTCGCGGCTCGGCGGGATGTACCGCAGCACCGACGGCGGCGAGACGTGGACCCGCATCACCGCCGGCCTCCCGGGCGAGCTGATCGGCAAGGGGAATCTGGCCGTCACCGCCGCCAACCCGCAGCGCGTTTACGCCCTGGTCGAGGCCAAGCCAGGGGGCGGCCTCTACCGCTCCGACGACGCCGGGCTGACCTGGGCCCAGGTGAACAGCACGCCGGCGCTGATCCAGCGCCCATTCTACTACACGACGTTAGGCGCCGATCCCACCAACGCCGACGTCGTCTACGCCGGCGCCGAGGGCTTCTTCAAGTCCACCGACGGCGGGCGGACGATGGTCCCCATGCGGACGCCCCACGGCGACAACCACGACATCTGGGTGAACCCGAACGACGGGAACACCATGATCCAGGCCAACGACGGGGGCGCCAACGCCTCGTTCGACGGCGGCCGCACCTGGTCCACGCAGATGAACCAGGTCACGTCGGAGATCTACGGCATCTGGGTCGACCACGCCTTCCCGTACCGGATGTACGGCGCCCAGCAGGACAACTCCACCACGATCTACTCCAGCATCGCCAACCCCTA
Organism: Gemmatimonadaceae bacterium; assembly: GCA_013360595.1. Classification (GTDB taxonomy): domain Bacteria; phylum Gemmatimonadota; class Gemmatimonadetes; order Gemmatimonadales; family Gemmatimonadaceae; genus JABWBJ01. Next base: position 1,418 of record JABWBJ010000427.1, read on the forward strand.
CGATCTCACCGCCTGGCGCGACGGTCCCGGGTGCGAGACCGGCCCGATCATCCCGCATCCCGGGGATCCGAACATCGTCTACGGCAACTGCAAGGGGCAGTACGAGTACATGAGCCTGGCCACCGGCCAGACGCGCTCCTACTGGATCGGCGCCCAGTCGCTCTACGGCAATGCCGGGCGCGACCTGATCCTGCGATTCCAGCGCACGACGCCGATGGCGACGTCGCCGCACGACCCGGACATCCTCTATTACGGGTCGCAGTACCTGCACCGCACGCGCGACAAGGGCGTGACGTGGGAGCGCATCTCCCCCGACCTGACCTGGAACCCGCCGCACGGCCAGGGGGCGAGCGGTGAGCCGATCACCCGCGACGTCACCGGCGAGGAGTTCTACTCCACGCTCTACGCGATCACGGAATCGCCGCACGAGGCCGGCGTGATCTGGACCGGCGCCAACGACGGCCCCTTCCACATCACCCGCGACAACGGGAAGACCTGGACGAACATCACGCCGAAGGACCTCGAGCCGGGCGGCCGCGTGGCCTGGATCGACGCCTCGCCGCATCGGCCGGGCTCCGCCTACTACGCGGTGTACCGCTATCTGCTCGGCGACTACGCGCCGTACCTCTATCGCACCGACGACTACGGGCGCAGCTGGACGCGCCTGACCGACGGCAGGAACGGCATTCCGGCGGACTGGCCCACGCGGGTCGTGCGCGAGGATCCGGACCGCGAGGGGCTGCTCTACGCCGGCACCGAGTTCGGGATGTTCATCTCGTTCGACAACGGCGCGCATTGGCAGCCGTTCCGGCAGAACATGCCGCACGTCCCGATCAACGACATCCGCGTGCACCGGAAGGACCTGGTGATCGCCACGCAGGGGCGCGGCGTCTGGATCCTCGACAACCTGTCGGCGCTGCACCAGATCACGCCGCAGGTGACGGCGGCGGCGCCGCACGCGTATCGCACGCGCCCGGGGTACCGGACCCGCGACGGGGCTCACATTCTGGGCCCGATGATCGAGTACTACCTGCCGTCAGCGCCGGCGGGGCCCGTGCGGATCGAGATCCTCGATGCCGCGGGGGGGCCGGTGAACGCCTACTCGAGCGA
>JABWBJ010000428.1 GCA_013360595.1 Gemmatimonadaceae bacterium
CAGGGGGCCGCGGACATGAGGGAGCGATGCGAGGCGGCGACGTGGACGACGAACCCGGCCGCCGCGTTCGCGGTGCTCCAATGGCACGCCGACACGCGGCGGGGCCGGCGGGGCCACGTGTTCATGCCGTACGCGGACGGCCTCCGCGACGTCGCCGCCTGGTTCGTCCAGCTGTGGGCGGAGAGCCTGGGCAAGATGACCTCCAGCGGCGAGCCGGTCGGGCCGACGCCGATCGCCGCCCTCGGCGCCACCGACCAGCACAGTCAGGTGCAGCTCTTCATGGAGGGGCCTGACGACAAGACCATCGCGTTTGTCGCCGTGGGCGGCGGCGGGACGGATCTCCTCATTCCGGCGCTGCACGGCGCGCACCCGGACCTGGCGTATCTCGGAGGGCACCGGCTCGGGGAGCTGCTCGACGTCGAGCGGCGCGCCACCGCCGGCGCGCTCGCCGCGCGGGGCCGTCCGAGTCTCACCATCCATCTGGACCGGATCGATGCCTGGCATCTCGGCGGATTGTTCATGATGCTCGAGATCGCGACGGCCTACGCCGGCGAGCTGTACGGCGTGAACGCGTTCGACCAGCCAGGCGTCGAGCTCGGGAAGCGCTTCACGTACGGGCTCTTCGGGCGGCCCGGGTACGCCGCCGACCTGGCGGCCTGGGAGGCGCTGCCCACCTCGGATCCGCGCCGCATCGTGTAGGGCGGAACCGGGTTGCCCCGGCCGGAGGGGGTGGCCAGTTTCCGGAAGCAGCGCGCCCCGCGGGACCCCGGTGGCCGGCGCGACACGCATTGCCCGGAGACGACCTGGACATGATCGAAGAGGCTGCCCGACCCGCCCACCCCGCGCTCGGAAGCGCCGTGACTCGCTCCGCGATGTCGGTGACCGTGCACGACGCCTCGGTTCTGGCGGGCCCGGCGATGGATGCGCTGGTCCGGGAGGCGGTCTTCGGCGCGGGCGACGCTCGCGACCAGGCGCGCTGGCTGATCTGGGAACTGGGGCAGGCCTCAGGGGTCCGGCCGGCGTCGATCCACGACCTCTATCTCGCGCGCGGCCGCGGGGACGTCTCCGGATTCACCGTGCCCGCCATCAACGTGCGCGGCATGGCGTACGACACGGCGCGCGCGGTCTTCCGCGCCGCCAACCGGCTCGACGCCGGGGCGTTCATTCTGGAGATTGCGCGTTCGGAGATCGCCTACACCGACCAGCGGCCGGTCGAGTACGTGACGGTGATGCTGGCGGCGGCGCTCCGCGAAGGATTCCGCGGGCCCCTGTTCATCCAGGGCGACCACTTTCAGGTCAACGCGAAGAAGTATGCGGCCGACCGCGATCCCGAGGTGAACGCGGTGAAGGCGCTGGCGCGCGAAGCGGTCGACGCGGGCTTCTACAACATCGACGTGGATACGTCGACGCTGGTGGATCTCTCGCAGCCGACGCTCGCCGAGCAGCAGCGGCGGAACTACGAGGAGTGCGTCGAGATCACGATGGCCGTACGCGCGCTGGAGCCCAAGGGCGTGACGATCTCGGTAGGCGGGGAGATCGGCGAAGTGGGCACGGCCAACAGCACGGTGGAGGAGCTCGAGGCGTTCATGGATGGATTCAACGCCACGCTCGCCAGCCGCGCGCCCGGGATGGCCGGGCTGTCCAAGATCAGCGTCCAGTCGGGGACGTCGCACGGTGGCGTGGTGCTCGCCGACGGGTCGATCGCGGAAGTGAAGCTGGACCTGAACACGCTGGAGAACCTCTCGCGGGTGGCGCGCCGGAAGTACGGGCTGTCGGGAGCGGTGCAGCATGGCGCGTCCACGCTGCCTGACGAGGCGTTCCACCATTTCCCGCGGACGGAGACGGCCGAGATCCATCTCGCCACGAACTTCCAGAACATGCTGTACGATGCGCTGCCGGGGTCCCTGCGCGAGGCGATCTACCGGTGGCTCGACGAAAACGCGAAGGACGAACGGAAGGCCGGGGATTCGGACGAGCAGTTCTACTACAAGACGAGGAAGAAGGCGCTGGGGCCGTTCAAGCGGGCGTTGTGGGACCTGGACGCCGACGCTCGCACGCGGCTGGCCGCGGCGTACGACCGGAAGTTCGAGTTCCTGTTCACGCAGCTGGCGGTCGGCGGCACGAAGGAGGCCGTGCGCCGGCACGTGAAGCCGATGGCCATCCACCGGCCCCCACCGGGTACGGCCGGACACGTGGTGGTGGAAGCGGCCCCGGATGATGCCGACTTGAGCGACTGAGCGACCGTGCGCAGAGCGCAGAGGTCCTCACCCTCAAGCTCCCTGCAGCCGGTACCCTGAACCCTGAACCCTGAACCCTGAACCCTGAACCCTGAACCCTCTCCCTGGAGTCCCCATGTCTCGCCATATCGATGAAGAACCGACGGTGGTCTTCGAACGCCGCGGGAGCGGCGGCCCCGGGATGTTCCTGGCCGGTCTGGCGATCGGCGCCGGGCTGGCGCTCCTGCTCGCGCCGTCGAGCGGTGCCGAGCTGCGCCGGAACCTCCGCCGGAGCGCGCGGC
>JABWBJ010000429.1 GCA_013360595.1 Gemmatimonadaceae bacterium
GACCGTGGCCGCATTCAGGCATGCACAGACACGGTGGCCCTCGATCGGTGGATCGACAACGTCTTCGGAGCGAAGTCCGCCGCCGATGTGCTCTCCTGACGCCGCCCAACGAGGGCTTGGTGCCGACGAGCGGGAGCGCCCGCCGCCACGCCCGCCGCCACCTGTCAAGCTCCCACCTCGCCCCCTCGCGACCACCGGCGCCCTGACCCGCACACCGCCACTCCGCTGAAGACGGACCGCTGCCAGATGATCGCGGCGCCGGTCGAGATGGGCGGCAACGACCTCGTCGACCACAAGGGGAAGCGCGCGCCATCCATCCAAGGGGCTTCTCCAGGAAGTGGAGGAGACTCTTCGAGGGGTAGTGGCGCCATTTGAATAATAGTGGCCTCGTTTGACCTCGGCGCCCGCTCGGCGGCGTAGGTTCGGCTCGAAATAGTGCTCCCCGCGTCGGCAGCAACCGACCGGGGAGCGTGGCCGAAACCTCACCAACCGAGGTCCCAGCATGTTGAGACTCATCCATCCGGCCCCCGGGGGCCAAGACGGCGGCGATCCGCCCAAGAGGCGCCGCATGGCGCCCGCGTTCACCGACACCGAAATGAAGCGGCTGCGCGCCGCGCTGCGGAACCTCCGCGCCCTGTACGGCTCCTGGTCCTGCCTGGCCGCTGTGGTGGGGGTGTATCCGAAGACGTTGCAGAACGTCGCCAGCGGCCGAAAGCGCGTCTCGCCCGCCGTCGCACTCGCGACCGCCAAGGCGGCGGGCAAGACGCTCGACGCGCTCATCCGGCCGCCCGGCGCGGCGGTCCGTTGCCTGGTGCGCGATGATCTCCGGCCGGTTCCGCGTCCCCGCGGGCCGCGATGTCGACACGGCACTTCGGTCGTGGGTCCTGGCCACGCTACGAGGCCCGCTCGGTGATGCGCTGGGCCGCGCAGAGGCTGCCGCCGCACCTGCACGCCGTGCTCCTGCTCGGCATACGCGAGCTGAGCCCGACGGAGATAGCCCTCCTTCTCGACATCCCCGTGTGGACCGTGCGGACGCGCTTGGCCGAGATCCGCAAGCGGTTCACCGCCATCACGTGATCGGAAGAGGCCAACCGGCGCATCTCTGAAATGCGCCGAACGCCCCCACTCCAATCCTTCCCGGATTCACACCTTCAATGCTGCCCGGCTCACGGGGCGAGCTTCGCGAGGAAGCCGTTCTGGGCCGACGGCCCGGCGATCGGCCCCTGGCCGAAATCGAGGGTCCCCGTGAACCCCCTCCGATGACCGCGCGGCCGGCCGCGTCGGCGGCGAAGGCCGTGACGGCGTAGGACGTCGCGCCGGTGTAGACGCGGCTGTCATACGGAGCCCCGGTCGCCGCGTCGACCCACGCCGCGAGCATCCCGCCCGGCGTGGGGGTGGGGCCGCTCCCGAGATCGTAGCTGGGCGCCGACGCCACGCCTGCGAAGAAGAGGTTGCCCAGCCCGTCCGCGGACATGGCCGTCGCCTGGGCGCCGCTGATCGCGGTGGTCCACAGGGTCCCGCTGGACGGATCGAGCTTGATCAGGTAGCGCCCTGCGCTCAGCGGTCCGGCGCCGAAATCGATGCCGTTCGCGAAGTGCCCGGTGAGCATGGTGTGGCCCGCGGGGTCGATCGCCGCGTGGTGGAGCGCGGTCGTCCCGTCCATCGTCACGCCCAGGTACCTCCTCCAGACCGGCGCGCCGGCCGCGCTGAGCCTCGCCGCGAAGACGCCGCGCTCCACCGGATCGTTCAGGTTGTCGGGGGTCTCCTGCTTCCCGGCGACGAGCACGTCGCCGGCGCCGGTCACGCCGATGAACCGGCCGGCGTCGGGGCCCACGACGCCGATCATCGTGCTCCACAGGGGGGTGCCCGCGGCCCCGCCGAGCTTCAGCACCGTCGTGTTGGCCGAACCATTGAAGGAAGATTCGACTGGACCGCTCATGAGCCCCGCGCCCAGATCACAGCTGCCCTCGCAGCTCCCGGTGAGCAGGACGTCGCCCGCGGCGTCGACGGCGAGGTCATGGAAGGGCTGGAGCGACGCGCCGCCGGAGCTGGGGGTCATGTAATGGTGATTCCAGCCATGAGCCCCCGCGGCATCATACCGGACGATGGCATAGCAGACGGGGGAATTCACCATTGGACACCCCGTGATCACGCCCGGGTCGAGCGTGATGTTGCCGTCATGCATGTAGATGAGCACGGTGATGTCCCCGGACGGTCCCGTCGCGACGCGCTCTATGCCGATGCCTCCGACGTGGTCGAGCTGCTTGAGCCAGATCAGGCTGCCGGCCGGGCTGTATTTCGCGATGAACTGCGCGCTGCCGGCCGCTGTGACCGGGCCTCCGCCGAAATCCGCCGTCCCGCTGAAGCCCCCCACCGCGATGACGTTCCCGGCGCCGTCCACCGCGGCGTCGCTCACGCCTGCTCCCGGGATGCTCCTGCTCCAGAGCGCTTCGGAGCACCCGGGAGCACAGCCCCCGGCGCCGCCTGCGCCCCCGCTGCCGGTGCCGCTGCCGCCT
>JABWBJ010000030.1 GCA_013360595.1 Gemmatimonadaceae bacterium
GCTTGCGCGCGCGCCCAGGCGGTGAGCACGCTGCCGCCCGACGCCGGATCGCGGACGTCACGCACCGTCTCCACGACCAGGCGGTTGAGGCTCGCCACGGCGCCTGCCGAGAATTCCGATCCACTCGTTGAGCCATCGACATTGAGGTACGCGATGGCGTGGCGCCGGAGGTCGTCCGCGAACTGTTCGCCCCACTCCGTGGATCCGGTGAGGTGCCATTCCTCCGCGTCCCACGACGCGAAGACGATCGACCGGCGCGGACGCTTCCCTTCGCGCGCCAGTGCGCCGAGCACGCGGGCCAGCTCCAGCTGGGTCGCGCTGCCGCTCGAGGGATCGACACCGCCGAAGACCCAGGCGTCGCGGTGATTCCCGAGCACGACGTACTGCTCCGGCTCCTCGCTGCCGCGGATGCGACCCTCGACGACGTAGATCGCCCGGATCGAGTCGTCCATGGCGACTCGCACGCGCACGGTCGCCGGTCCCGGTCCGGTGCGGTAGGTGAACGGGAGCGCGCCCTGCCACGACGGCGGGGCCACGGGACCGGCCAGGGCCTTCAGGAGCGGCTGCGCGTCACGCCAGGAGAGCGGGACGGCCATGATCGTGGGGACGCTTCGCGCCTCGGCGACGGGAATCCGCCGCGCGCCGTCGACCGAAGCCCAGCCCGGCGTCAGCGGATCGCCGGGAATGATGAAATCGTAGGTGAGCGCTCCACGCTGCAGGTGGCTGTCGGGGCCATAGGGACCGTCCGGAAAGGTCAGCCCCTTCCGATAGCCGTCCTCCTGCGGGTCCGAGTAGATGAGGAGCGCGCGGAGTCCGCGCTGCTGCGCCACCTGTGCCTTGTAGCCGCGGTAGCTGTACGGGACGGAGTAGCGGACGATCGCGACCTTGCCGCGCAGGTCGACGCCCTGGGCCTCGAGCCGGTCGTAGTCGGCCGGGTTGCCACTGCCGGCGTACACGAGTTCTGCGGTCACGTCCCCCGAGGCGCTCATGCCGAGGTACGCAGGCCCGGGATCGAGCCTGGTATCGGGGTCGGCCGCGACCGGATCCTCCCGGAGCGATGCGTCGTAGCGCGTCGGCGCGGTCATGGTCACCGAGACGTGCGTGGGCCAGGGGAGCAGGACGTCGTACCGATGGATGCGGACGTCCTCGAGCCCGTACGCGCGATACCGGGCCGCTACATACTCCGCCAGTTCACGGTTTCGCGCGGAACCAGCCGGGTGCGGCAGCCGGGTGAACTCGCGGAAGAAGGCGCCGGTGCTGTCCCGGCTCAACCGTGCCGTGAGTTCGCCCTCGAGGTCGTGCTGGCGAATCGCGGCCGGCGTGGAGAAGCCGCGGATCGGCGGGTCGGTGTTGACGCGGTTTCCGGCGATGTAGACGGCTCCGATGCGCCTGACGTTGGCGATGTCGGTGACCGGGCTGGCCGGGAGGACGACGAAGTCCGCCCACTTGCCCGGCGTCAGGGTGCCGAGGTCCCGGTCCAGCCCCATGCACCGCGCCGCCTGACGAGTGGCGGCGAGGATGGCATCCACCGGCCGGAGTCCGGCCTCGACCATGAGCTCCAGCTCCATGAGCTCGAACCAGCCCTGGAAGCGGCCCATTGGTCCGGTGTCGGTGCCCATCGCGATCGGAACGCGGGCGTCGAACAGCCGCTTGAGATTCCGGCGGGCGACGGGGAGCTGCGCCTTGTAGCGCTGCGCCGCCGCGTTCGTGCGCGTGCTTTCCTGCCGCGCCGGCTGGCTCAGGGCAGCGACCCATTCCTGATTGGCGTGGGCGAGGAACGCGGGATCGGAGAAGAAGGCAGGAGTCGACTCGTACACGAAGGTGGAGACTTCGCGCATGAGCGTCGGCGAATAGCAGCGCCGGGACGCGCGGAGCGCGTCGACGAAGGCGTCATCCACGTCCCGGTCTCGGACGCTGTGGGCCACGAAGTCGACGCCCGCCGCCACGAGCGCCCGCGCGTCCTCCAGATAGTAGACGTGGGCCGCCACCCGCAGGCTGCGCCGATGGGCCTCCTCGATGACCGCACGCCAGACGTCGGCCGGCATCTTCGTGGTCGTGCCGAGGTTGTCGTCGACGCGGATCTTGACCCAGTCGACCCGTTGCGCCGCCACCCGGGCGACCTGCGCGCGCGCCTCGTCAGGCGTGCGGGGCGTGAGGACCGGCCCCGCCACGTACACGCGCGCGCGATCGAGGGTCGCTACGTCCTGGGCTGCGCGCGCGGCGAAGATCGAATCGCTCTCGCCGCCGAGGCTCACGACCGTCGTGACGCCGTAGGCCGCGTACGTGCGGAGGTCCGCCGGCGTGTTGACGTGACCATGCGCGTTGATGAGCCCGGGCATGACGAACTGGCCACCGAGCTGGATGACCTCGGCGCCGGCGGGTGCGCGGAGCCCGCGTGCGACCTCGACGATGCGCCCGTCACGGACCACGATCGTCGCGTCGGCGATCGTGCGGCCGCTGCCATCGAAAACGATCGCGCCGGTGAAGGCCTTCAGGGTGCCCTGGGGAGCGGCGGTCCGTGCGATCGACAGGATCGCCAGTGCCACCAGCGCGAATCGAGCGGTCGACGTCTTCATCGGTGATCGGTCGTGCCGAGCGCCTTCCGAACCGCCGGCGCCACCGCTGTCCCGTACAGCTCGATGCACCGCATCATCTTCGCGTGCGGCATCGTGCCCACCGAGAACTGCAGGAGGAACCGGTCCATCCGGAAAAGTTCGTGCTCCCAGAGGATCTTGTCGATGACCTCCTGCGGATCGCCGACCAGGATGGCGCCCCGCGGCGACCGCTCCGCCTCGTAGCGCTGTCGCGTGGGGGGCGGCCAGCCGCGCTCTCGCCCGATCCGGCCCATGGTGTCCAGGTACGGTGGCCAGGCATCGTCCGCCGCCTGCTGTGATGTGTCGGCAATGAAGCCGTGCGAGTTGATGCCGACCTTGAGCGCGGCGGGAGGATGCCCGGCTCGCCGGCCGCTCTCACGGTACAACTCGACGAGGTCGGTGAAGTGCGCGGGGGTGCCCCCGATGATGGCGACGGCGAGCGGAAGCCCGAGCGTCCCGGCGCGTATGACCGAGGCCGGCGTGCCGCCGACGGCGATCCAGACGGGGATCGGATCCTGCACCGGGCGCGGGTACACGCCACGGCCCTCGATCGGGGCCCGGTGCGTCCCGCGCCACGTGACCACCGTGGACGTTCTCAGCTGCAACAGCAGGTCCAGCTTCTCGGCGAACAGCTCGTCGTAGTCGTCGAGGTCGTACCCGAAGAGCGGGTACGACTCGATGAACGAGCCCCGACCGGCCATGATCTCGGCGCGTCCGCCGGAGAGCAGGTCGACCGTGGCGTACTCCTGGAAGACGCGGACGGGATCGTCCGAGCTCAGGACGGTGACCGCGCTCGTAAGGCGGATCCGCCTGGACCGCATGGCCGCCGCGGCGAGCACGACGGCCGGCGTGGAGACCACGAAGTCCGGGCGGTGGTGCTCCCCGATGCCGAAGACGTCGAGCCCGACCTGGTCGGCCAGTTCGACTTCTTCCATGAGGTTCTTCAACCGTTGCGCGGCCGAAATGACCTCGCCCGACGCGGGGTCAGGCGAGTTTTCGGCGAAGGTATAGATGCCGAGTTCCATCAGATCGCGGATGACAGATCAATTGCGCGGGTGGCGCCTCAATCCTTCAGGAGAGCGCCCGGAATGATACCGCGCGCACCGAACTTCTCGCGCACGCGGTCGACTGTCCGCGCGATGGCCAGGTCGCGGGCGGAGTCGAGGTGCTCATCCGCATCGAACAATCCGGGCTGATCTGCTCCCGGGCCATCCCTCAGCCCCGACAGCGCCACGCCGATGAGTCGCGCCGGCATGCGGCGGGTCCGGCGCAGCTGCCGGAGCAGGTCCGTCGCCACCGACATGATCACGCGATCGGTCACGACCGCCTCGGGCAGGGTGCGGCGCGCGCTGCGGGTGCGGAAGTCGTTGTCCCGGAGCTTGACGACGATCGTGCGCGCCGCGTGGCCGCTCTTGCGCAGGTCCGACGCCGCGCGGGTCACCAGCTTGAGCAGCTCCCGCTCGAGGTCCTCGTCCGTGACGAGGTCCACGGGGAAGGTCTCGTCGCGGCTCATGCTCTTCTGCGCTCCGCGTCCAGCGACCTCCGTGTCGCCGATGCCGTGGGCGCGATCCCACAGCCAGTCCGCGGCGCGCGTGCCCAGCTGGGCGCGGAGCAGACGGATGTCACGCTGCAGGACGTCTGGCACCGAGACCAGTCCGAGCGAGGCGAGCTTGGCCTGGAACTTCGGGCCCACCATGGGCAATTCGGCCAGCGTGAATGTCGCAAGGAAGGCCGCCTCGTCCCCTGGGGCCACGACGTGCACCCCATCGGCCATGGTGCCCGGCTTCGGCTTGGCGCGCTCGACGGCGAGCTTGGCGATGAGCCGGTTGGTCCCTCCGCCGATCGAAACCCGGAAGCCTGTCTCGGCCTTCACCGCGGCGCGAATGCGGTGGGCGGTGTCGCGCAGGGGCTCGTCATGGTACACGGCTTCGGTCCCGCTGAGGTCCAGGTACCATTCGTCGACGCTCGCCGCGCTCACGACGGGCGCATAACGGCCCAGGACGGCCCGGATGGCCTTGCTGATGCGACTGCATTCCTTGCCCGGGACCGGAACGCACATCGCCTTCGGGCAGAGCTTCAGGGCGCGGGCGATGGGCATGGCGGACCGGACGCCGTACTGCCGCGCCTCATACGATGCCGAGCAGACGACGCCGCGGCTCTCGCGCGTGCCGCCGACGATGAGGAGCTTCGCCTTCCCGGCGCCGTCCGGGTCGACCATGCGGGCCACCGCGACGAAGAAGGCGTCGGCGTCGGCGAGGAGGATGCGAGCAACGCCCGGAGCCCGTGGCGCCCGCGGCGGAGCGCCCGGAGGTCGACGGTAGTCGGCAGGACCACGCCTGGTCATCGGCCGTAGACGCGCACGGGCGGATTGACGACCGGGTAATCGAGCGGCGGCCGGCGGACCCATGGCAGGAGCGGCGGAGTCTGGAACATCGCGACCCGGCGATACGACGCGGAGTCGGACTCCAACCGATGGAACAGCGACGGTGGCACGGTCGCGTCGTAGGGAGCGTGTGGCGGACGGCTCGAGTGGTCGGGGATCACGAGGATCAGATCCGGGCGCCGGGTCTCCCACGCCTGCAGCAGGTCGTCGGCGCGAGCGGCCGACGTATCGTAGGACGCGAACATGCCATGGTAAGGCGCCGCCAGGGTCACGGTCACGCCGGCCGGGAGTCTCGGCAGCTTCTGCGCGGCCCCGAAGTACTCGATCCGGTCGCCGGGCTCGAGCCGCGTCGCCAGCCAGTCCGCGGCGGCATAGCGTGAATCGTTCAGCATGGCGTGCGTCAGGTCCGCGTAGCGCAGGCCGTTGAGGCCAAGGGCAAGCGCGCCCAGCGTCACGCCCGCCGTCCGCACGGCCAGCCGGCGGCTCCGCCATGCCGCGACCAGGGCTACGCCGATGTAGAGCGTGAGCACGAACGCGGCCGGCAGAAGGTACCGCAGCTGCCCCCAGCGCAGGAGGACGAACACGAACGCGAGATACGTCAGGCACGGCAGGGCCAGCGCGGCCTTTCGGGGTGCCTGCCAGGCCGTGAGGCCCACACCGGCCACCGCCAGCACGAACCCGGGCAGCGTGAGGATGTCCGCGAGTCGCGCGACAATGAATCGCAGGTACTGCCAGTGTCCGGCCAGCGACATCGGGAACGATCCCAGGTCAGTCCGCATCTGAAGCGATGAGTCTCCGAGGCCGGCGATGAACCTCAGGTGCGCGACGTAACGCTCGGGATCCACCGCCAGGCCGCTCCCCACCGCGAGGGCCGCGAGCGCAACCAGAGCGGCGAGACGCCACCACCGCCAGGCGATCGCGCCGTTTCGCCCCGAGGTGGCGACGAAGTACGGCATGGCCAGGAAGAGGCCGAGGGCTGCCTCCTTGGTCGCCAGCGACAGGCCGGCCAGTACTCCGAACGCCATCGCGCGCCGCCTCGTCATCCCGTCGCGATGAATGATCGCGAGCACCATGAGGGCCAGTGCCGCCAGTCCGAGCATCGGCGCGTCCACGTTGCCGGTGCGTGAGTAGTACGCCATCGGATACATCACGGCGGCTGCGACCGCGCCGAGCACACCAACGGCGTGATCCCAGACCGTCCTCCCAATACCGTAGGCTGCGACGACGATGGCCGAAGCGAACAGCAAGGTGAGCACCCTGGAGAGCAGCGCCATGGTTCGCAGGCTCGACGTCGCATCCGCGAGTCCGTAGGGATACTCCGCCGAAGGCTGCGCGAACCGACCGGTGACGCGCAGGTACACCAGGTAGGGAGCGTACACGGCCGCGCTCGCGAACGTGTAGAAGAGCGGGTAGCCCAGATTCCGATCCGGGCTGGGTACGATGAGGTTTCTGACCTCGGCCAGGGTGCCGAGCGGCGTTTCGTCGTCGACGGCCCACCCCCGTTCAGCCGCACGGCCATCGATGATCGGCAGCCCCCACCAGGCCGCCGGGGTGAACAGGAGGAGTGCGCCGACGGCAATCCCCCAGACCGCGCCGGGGGGGCGCCTCACGGGCGGGACGGCGGTGCGCGTCCAGCCGCCTCCGCGTCGGCGGCCGGGGAACGTGCCGCCGGCACGCCCGGTGGGTACCCGAGCAGCGCGCGCTGGATGGTCCAGAGTTCACGCTGAATCGTGGTGCCCTGCTGCACCACCACCCCGAGCACGAACAGGACGATCCCCAGCACGACCATCGAAACGCTGAGCAGCGCGCTGTAAACGGCGTCGGTCCCGCGGTAGAGAGCGACGATGGCGAGGACCAGCGCGCCCAGCCCGATGAGGAGGGCGAGCAGGCTCATGGCCCAGATGTACCGGACCGGCGTCGCCAGCAGGCTGAACAGGCTGTGCGAGACGATCAGGCGCCGGATCCGGGACGAGCTCTTCCGCTTCACTCGCTGGCCCTGATGCCGGTAGTCCTTCCACTCAAGGGTGGCGGGGACCTCCCGGATTCGAGCGCCGAGCGTGCTCGCCTTGAGGATGACCTCGAGGTGGAACTCCTTGCCATCCTCCGTGAGCGGGAGCGACTGGATGAGGTCGCGGCGGTAGGCGCGTGTCATGCCGGTGTTCATGGTCACGGCGTGCGACATGCTGGCGCGGATGATCCGGTTTCCGATCCGGCTCAACCAGACACGGCGCAACGGCACGTTGCGATACCGGCCACCGGGCAGGTGCGGGCTCGCCACCACGATGTCGGCGTCCGGCCACGCCCGCATCGCAGCGACCAGGTCATGCACGATGCGATCGCCCCACGACAGGTCGATCTCGGTCGTCACGATGACGTCGCCCCGGGCCGCCGCGATGCCCGTGCGGAGCGCGTGCCCGCGGCCCCGGTTGCGCGCGTAGCCCAGAGCGCGCAGCCGGGGAAACTCCCCCGCGAGCGCCGCCGCGATCCGGCCCGAGCCGTCGGTCGAGCCGTCGTTCACGATGATGAGCTCCCATTCGCCGTCGAGAGAATCCAGCTGCCGCAACAGCTCGCGGACGGCGTGCTCGAGAATGCTCTCCTCGTTGAAGAACGGACAGACGATCGAGGTGGCGATGGCGGTCACGGTTTCTCTCCCCGGCGGTCGATGGCCATGCGGAACCACAACTCCAGCATCACCAGACTGAAGACCTGCTTCAGGAACATGAACTCGCCACCGGCGAGCGAGCGCTTCAGCGCCGCCACGGCATCGACACGAAACAGCCCGCGGGCCCGCACCGCGTCGTCCGAGAGCGTGTCGGCGACGAGTTCGTGGAAGGCCGGATCCGCCAGGAAGCGTTCCAGGGGCACATAGAAGGGCACCTTCCTTCGCGATGCGGCGTGGGCCGGCAGATGAGCAGCGGCGTACTGCCGCAGGAGAACCTTGGTCACGCCGCGACGAAGCTTCAGGTGCGGCGGCACCCGCAGCAGGTACTCTACCAGACGGTAGTCGAGGAAGGGAACCCTGGCCTCGATGCCACTGGCCATGGCCAGCTTGTCCTGTTTCAGGAGAATGGCGTCGGGCAGCCAGTCGGCGAACTGCAGGTCGATCGCGCGGTTCAGGAAAGGCGCACCGCGCGAACGCTCGGCACGGTGCTGCAGGTCCGCGTCGACGGCATCGCTGAGGCCGGACCGGAATGCATCGGAATAGAGGCGCCGCGTATCGCGCGAGTCGAACAGCGACATCAGGTGCCGGAAGGCGCCCGGCAGGTGCGGCTCATCGATGAGGTTCAGGAAGTCCTGGATCTTGCGCTTGCCGCGGGTCCCGAGCGTGGCCGGGTAGTCAAACGCGAGGTTGAGCACGGCCGACGGCGTCAGCGCCAGTCCCGGCTCGAGCGTCACGCGCCGCAGCCACCTCGGCACTCGGCTGACCCGGTGCGCCGTGAGCAGGCCGCGGAGGAAGAGGTAGCCCCCCAGGGTCTCGTCCGCCCCCTCGCCGGTCAGAATCACGGTGACCGTGCGCCGTGCCTCGCGGGCGAGCAGGAACATGGGAAGCACGATGGGGTCGCCGAGCGGCTCATCCATGTGCCAGGTGATCGACGGCAGCAGCTCGACGTCTTGCGGACGACACGCCACCTCCGTGTGGCGGCAGCCAAGCGACCGGGCCGTTTCCGCGGCTTCGGCCAGCTCATCCAGCTGGTAGTCGAACCCGACCGTGAACGTCCTGACGGGCTGCGAGAGGAACCGCGACATGACTGCCACGATCGTGCCGGAATCCACGCCGCCGCTGAGATAGGCGCCGACGGGGACCTCGGAAATCAGCCGCATGCGCACGCTCCGCTCGAAGTGCTCCGCGAAGCCCTCGAGATACTCCCGGTCGGAATGCCCGTACGGTCCCCGGTAGACCTCCGGCTCCCAGTAGCGGGACACGGTCAACCGCCCCTCCTCGAGCGTCGCGTAGTGGCCAGCGGGGAGCTTCCGGATCTCGCGCAGCAGGCCACCCGGACCGGGGGCGTACCGAAGCCGCAGGTACTGGTGTACGCCGTTCAGATCCAGCGTGGGCGAGAATCGCCGATAGCGGAGGATCGCTTTGCTCTCCGAGGCAAAGAGAAAGCGGTTTCCCAGCTGGGCGTAGTACAGCGGCTTGACTCCGAGCCGGTCCCGCGCCAGGAAGAGCCGGCGCCGCGTCCGGTCCCAGATGGCCAGTCCCCACATACCGTTGAGCTGGTGCAGGCAGTCCGGGCCGCGCTCTTCGTACAGGTGGAGAATGACCTCGGTGTCCGACCTGGTCCTGAAGACATGGCCACGCTCGAGGAGGCCGCGCCGGAGTTCCTGATAGTTGTAGATCTCGCCGTTGAACACGATGACCAGGGAGCCATCCTCGTTGGCGATCGGCTGGTCGCCGCCGGCGACGTCGATGATGCTCAGGCGGCGGAATCCGAGGCCTGCGTCGCCGTCCCGGAGAAACCCTTCGCTGTCCGGACCGCGGTGCGTCAGCGTCGCCGTCATGGCCTCGAGCAGACCGTCCTCGTGGATGCCGACGAACCCGCAGATGCCACACATGGCGACGCCTACCCGAACCGGACGACGCGCGTGCACGACACGCCGCCCGTGAGCCGGCGGGGATCCACCGGCTCGAGGTCTCCTTCGACCGGAGGGTCGGCGAGTTCGTTGTCGACGAAGTATCGCGCGGAGCCCATGTGGATGGTGGTGTAGGTCGGTTCCCATCGGAGTGACACGAAGCGGCAGCCGTCCGGACCGCCGAGATCGTCGGCAATCTCGACGCGGTCGTCGTGGAACCGGATACGGCGTTTCAGGGTCAGCGCCAGCATGCGTCGGCGGTAAATGAGCACACTGACCAGCAACCGCTTGAGGAGGCGGCCGACGCCGGCGAAGCGTCCGAGCGTCAGCGTCGCACACCGGAAGGCGATGAAGCGCAGCGGCGTCATCGTCGGCCGGTGGAACACGGCAAACGCGGTCTCGACTTCGACCGCCTCCGGCGCGACGTCCACCCGGCGGCGCGAATCCTGGAACTGCGACGCCGCCCGCCGTCCGTCGCGAAGCCGGCCCACGTATCCGCAATCGCTGTAGGCCAACCGACCCTGCGCGCGGTCGTAGATCTTGATGACGCCGCCCTTCGCCGTCCCGACCACCGCATCATACCGCGGACGACGGATTCGGGCGATACCGGCCTGCGGAAACCAGACCAGCGGCGCCGACGCGCCTGGCTCATGCGGCTGCACCGAGGAGGGACCCTCCCTGCGCAGGGCGTCAAACGCGAACACGAGGTTGTTCAGCAGCGGGAAGAAGTTGTAGACGTCCACCGATCCGAGGCCGGCGGCCGCGCTCCCCGTCACCGAGCGGCGCATGGTCCCGGCGATCCACGACGCGGCCGGATCGTGAGGCGCGAGCATCTCGAAGGCCGCTGGGTAGTAGGTCTTCGTGTTCCGGCTGGCGTACTCCCCGGACACACTTCCGTCCGGATGCACGAAGTGGGCGAGGAACCGCGTGGCGTGCCGGAGCGACTCCAGGACGTCGGCCGAGCCGGTCATCTCCCAGTACCGGGCCAGGTAGAAACTGCCATGGGTCTGATATCCCGGATCGGCGCCTCCGTACTCCTCGTACCACCCTTCCGACGACTGCCGGGCCAGGATCCGGTCGACGAAGTACCGCCCGCGCTGCCGGAACCGGGCTTCACCCGTGAGCTGGTGGGCGTGTTCAAGCGCCCCGGCCGCCGCGGCCAGATGGTTCGACAGTACGCCGTGTGTTTCATCATGGACACACAGCCAGGCGGCGGCCCGCCGGATCGCCGTCGTGGCGGCGTCTCGGAGGTCGGTGGGCGCTCCGGCGCCCAGCCACCGCAGCCCCTCGCCGACGTAGAAGGTCGTGAAAGCGGTGGCCGCCAGCGACCGTTCGTACGGGTAGGCTTCGTCGAAGCTGCCGTCGGCGTGCTGGAGCGATCGCCAGAATCGCACCGCGGACGTCAGCCACTCCAGCACCCTGGCGCTCCGGTGAAACCGGTTCGCCTCGAACGGCGTCGCCCATGCATACGCCAGACAGCAGACCGCCTCCTGGAATCGGGCACCCGGGAAGTCGGTGAACTTCCACGCCCAGTACGTGCGATCGCAGCAGCCGCTCGTGCGCGAGCCGGACTCACGATCCATGAGACTCAGCGCGCGAGGGAGCTCCGCCAGGATGAGGAGTCGATAGGCGTCGGCGTGCGCCGGCCGCGGCCCCTCGTCGGTGCCGTTCATGACCGGGACGCCGCCGTGGGAGGTGCAGCCGTTCCGCCATCCTCACCCGCGCCGGCGCGGTGATGGGCCAGCCATGACGCGGTGGTGACGATGGAGTACCGGGCCCGAAGCCGATCCAGCATCTCCGCGCACCGTTGGCGTTTCTCGGCCGCCGTCAGGTGTGACAGCGTAAACAGGCGGCCTCGCCACCCGTTCGTGCGGTCGCCGGCGAGCGGATCGGCGAAGTCCGTGAGGTGGAACAGGACGACGAAGGGCCCCGCTGCCGCTCCGGTCACCCGCAGTCCGGCGCGGAAGTACCAGGTTCCCAGCACGAGGCTGTACGACGGGTGGAACGGAAGCGGCAGCGGCCCGGGGGACGGCATCGGCAGCTCCAGCAGTGACCTTCCAGGAAGCGGGCGGTAGGCTCCGCGGGCGGGACGACTCAGGCCGGTGCGCTTCGCGAAACGCCGCGTGGGAAAGACGGATGAGTCGTATCGATAGCCGGCGTCCGCTACGCACTCGAGCACGCGGCGGTTGACGCTGAAGGCCGGCGCCCGAAAGCCGTGTATTTCGACGCCGAGCGCCTCGCCAATCAGTGCCCGGCTTTCGGCGACCTCGCGGCGCAGCGTCTCCGGGGCGAGCCGGTCGAGGCGCCGGTGGGTGAGCGAATGCGATGCGAACTCATGTCCCTGACGCGCGGCTTCCCTCAACAGCGCGAGTTTGCGCGGATCGCGGACGTCCTCCGCGATGACGAACAGCGTGGCGCGCACGCCGGTCGCCCGGAAGAACTCGAGGGCATTGCGCAAACCGGTGTCGAACAGCGGGTCGTCGTCGCCCCGCTCCGGCCACCCGTGCACGCGGCTGATGTGGCGGGCGCCGTCCAGGTCCACGTGCACCACCGCCGCTGCGCCCGCCATCAACAGAACCACCGGTTCAGCAGCCCGCCCGCGACACGGGTCACCCCCAGTGGCAGGTGGCGCCAGAGCCGCCGCTCGAGGCCGCGATCGTCGAAGTACCGCTCCAGGGACGGCACCGCGCCGTGAATCGGGCTCGAGTAGACCGATGCCGGCGTCGCCACCGCGCCCAGTCGCTCCTTGAATGCAATCAGCCCGGACTGGGATCGGCCCGACGAGCCAAGACTCAGACGCCGGCCGCCCCAGTCGAAACCCCGGCGGATGGCGGCTGTGTAGAGGGCCACCATCGCCCGTGACCGTTCCGCTTCCGGCAGCATGACCGAGAACTTGTTGGTGACCGTTGCGCCGTGCACGAACAGGAGGAGTCCGCCGACGATCCGGCCGCCCAGGTCTGCGAGCAGCAACCGCGCCGCTCCACGGTCATGGAGGTGGCGATGAATCACCGTGAAGTACCGGAACGCATATGGCGGGGTGGCGAACGCGCGGAAGACCCGGAGGTAAACCTCGTAGAACGCACGGTAGTCGGCCAGCGATTCCGCCTCGCGGATGGATACGCCCTGCCGCTCCGCGAAGCGGGCGTATTCCCGATACCGCCTGCTGATGCGCTTCACCGCCGCGTCCGGGTCATCCAGCTCCACCTCGGACAGGAGGACGGGTTCACTCCGCCGGAAGCCGAGGGCCTCGGCCGTGGCCAGCGGCCGGCGGCAACGCAGTTCGAGGTAGGCGGCGCGCTGTGCGCGTGCCAGCTCGACGGCCCGGGCGAGCAGCGCGCGCTCGGCCTCGGCGCCTGACGCGAGGAGGCTGGAACCGATATCGTACGGCATCGAGATCAGCTTGACGCCAAGCAGCGGCGCCGAGAGCCGGAACAGCGGCAGAATGCCGTCGACGCGCGACGCTGTTCGGTGAACCAGATACAGGGGTTCGTGGCCAAACGCCTCCACCACCACATCGCGCCAGGCCAGCGTGTGGTACAGGGAGGCGTCGGAGCGGCTGTCGACGTAGGAGTTCCATTCGCGGCCCGCCGCGCCGAGTTCCGTCACCATGGCGGACTGGGCGCCCCGGTCGATTGGCGGTCGCGCTCGCGACGCTGCCGCAATCCGGTCACGTACGCGGCCGCGCCAAGGCCCGCCAGCGGCAGAATGGCGAGACGCCAGGCCAGCATGAGGCGCGCGCCGCCGTCGATGCCCGCCAGGGCGAACAACGACGCGAAGGCGGCCTCGCCGACGCCCAGTCCTCCGGGCGTCACCGGCACGGCATTCGCCACCATCCCGACCAGCGAGAGGAACGCGATCACCGCGGGATCGACGCCCGGCATGATCACCACGCCGCCGAGCAGGAACATGCTGACGAGCAGACCCTGTCCCGCCAGCGACACGACGAACGCCAGCAGCAGCTGCGCGCGCTGCCGCCGGAACGCGGACAGGGCGTCCATCAGGCGAACGAACAGGCCCCCGACCGCTGTTCGCGCAAACCGGCTCCGGCGCGCCAAGGCGGCGTGGAGCCGCGGTGAGGT
>JABWBJ010000430.1 GCA_013360595.1 Gemmatimonadaceae bacterium
CCGGCGCGGCGCGTTCGGCACTGGCGGCGGCCGGCCTGAGCGCGGCGACGCCCGTCGGTTTCTTCCGGATCGACTTCGCCTCCGGGGCGTACGAAGGGACCGGCATCGCGGCCGATCAGGCGCTGGGCCCGCCGGTCCGCGCGGCCGTCGACGAGGCGGAGCGTCTGGCCGTACCGCCTGACGAGCCCGTTCGCTGGATGGCGTTGCTCGACCGGGATCCACCGCTGACGATCGGATACGTCATCCGGGACGATGGCCGGCGCCGGGACGCGTACGGACTGCTCGTCCCGCGGCGCGACATCTGGGAGGTGGCCGGGCGCGCCATCCTGCGTGATCTGCAACTCCTGCCGCCGTCGATGACCGAGGCCCGCTGGCGATGGCTCGTCGACGCGCCACGTTCGGCGGACGTCGCCGCCGTCTCGCTGATGGACCCCGACGGCCGCGTGTTCTTCTCGTCCGGTCCCGCCTTCGCGGGATCGCCGGTCGGGGAGTTCGACACGCGCAACATCCCCGGGGGGGCCCTGGTCAGCGTCACGCTGCATCCGGATCTGGTCGCCCGGTTGCGGGACCGATTCAACGCGCCGCAGCGCGCTGTGATGTACCTCGCGATCCCGGGGATCGCGCGAGCGCCGCGCCTCGATCTTCTGCTCGCCGTCCTGTCGCTGCTCCTGCTCGGCGCCGTGATCTTCCAGCTGCGCAAGGAGCGGTCCCTGGCCGATGCCCGGCGGGATTTCGTGGCGTCGGTGTCGCATGAACTCCGCACGCCGCTGGCGCACATGCGCATGTTCACCGAGACGCTCCAGCTCGGCCGCGCCCGGGACGCGGAGGAACGGGCGCGGTGGCTGGGCGTGGTCAGCCGCGAAACGCGGCGGCTCGGCGATCTCGTCGAGAACATCCTGCTGTTCTCGCACCTGGGTGCGGACGCGTCTCGCCTCGAGAAGGAGCGCACCGATCTCGGCGAGCTGGTGGAGGACGTCGTCGAGGCGTGCCGGCCCGTGGCGGCTCAGCGCGGGATGACGATCCTGGCGGATGCGCCTGCCGGGATCTTCGTGCTCGTGGATCCGCGCGCGATGCGGCAGGTCGTGGTCAATCTGCTGGACAACGCGCTGAAGTACGGGCCGGCGGGCCAGACCGTGCGCGTGGGCATCGCGCCGGTGGGCGGGATGGCCGAGTTGTCCGTCCAGGATCAGGGGTCGGGGATCCCGCGCCATGAGCGGCATCGGATCTGGGAGCCGTTCGTGCGGCTCGGGCGATATGCGGGGACGACCGCGGGGAGCGGCATCGGGCTGGCGGTCGTCCGCGGCCTGGTCGAACGCCATGGCGGGAGCATCCGCATCGAGGACGTGGTCGAGGGCGGCGCGCGGTTCGTGGTGACGCTCGCGATCTCGGAGAGTGCGGCCGGCCTGCCGCTGCGGGCGACCGGTGAATGGCGCCGCCCGTCGGCACGCGGCGATGTGAAGCGCGCGGACGGGACGGACTGACCCGGAGGGGAGCGCGCGGAGGCATGGCGGCTGACCCCGCCACGCGGGCACTCCTGCTCCGGTCATATCGGTCTGCCTGGGCGATGTGGGCGAAGTGCCGTCGGACCGTGCCCGATGCCGCCAGTGGCGAACGGGGCCGAGCTGAAACCGGGCGTGCCGACTGACGTATTGGATGCCCATAGGTCAACGCGGTCCGGAGGATCGAGGCCGTGCAGCGCGC
Organism: Gemmatimonadaceae bacterium; assembly: GCA_013360595.1. Classification (GTDB taxonomy): domain Bacteria; phylum Gemmatimonadota; class Gemmatimonadetes; order Gemmatimonadales; family Gemmatimonadaceae; genus JABWBJ01. The sequence continues at coordinate 1,702 of JABWBJ010000430.1, forward strand.
TCCAACCACGATCGATTCATCGGCGCGTGGCGTGGGTTCTGCTGCCCGCCGCGCTGAACGCCCGAACCAGACATCATGTCCCTCCTTCGCCGGATCGAACTCGGAGATCTGCGGTTTGCGCTGAGATACTTCGCGCGCCACAAGGCGGCCACCGCGATCATCGTCGCCGTGCTCGCGCTCGGCACCGGCGCGAACACGGTCATCTTCTCCCTCTTCCAGGCCGAGTTCCTGCGGCCCGGGCCCGCCGTTCCCGACGACGAGGCCCTGGTGCGGCTCTGGGGCCGGGAGCGGCCGACGCTGACCGCGTCCTGGCAACCCCGGTTGTTCTCGCACGCTGAACTGACGGCGCTGGCGTCCCGGCGCGAGACGTTCGACGACGTGGCCGGCTGGACCGACGGCGAGATCATTGTCCGCGGGCACGACACCACCGGCGCGATCGGCGCGCACGCGCAGTTCGTGACTCCGAACTTCTTCCGCGCGCTGGGTGTGCGGCTCGCGGCCGGCCAGGGGCTTCGCGACGCGACAGGCGACGAACCCGACCTGACGGCTGTGATGGCGTTCACCATCGCGGAGCGGCTTCAGGGTGGCGCGGCCGCGGCGGTGGGGCAGACCGTCCTCGTGAACGAGATTCCCGTCACGGTGGTCGGCGTGGCCCCGCCGCGCTTCCAGGGCGCGCTGCGCAACATGGAGGAACCGGTCCTGTGGATGCCGCTCAGCGCCCGCGCCACGGTGGGGCGGTTGTCGCCTCGCTGGCTCGCGGACTCGGCCGCCCTCTCGCTGTTCGCGCGGCTGGCCCC
>JABWBJ010000431.1 GCA_013360595.1 Gemmatimonadaceae bacterium
CGTGCGCCGACGCCTGTCCGGAGCCGGGGGCGATGACGCTCCAGGGCAAGCTCGCCGTCGTGAACATTGCGCTGTGCAAGGGTCACGGCGACTGCGTGGCCGCCTGCCCGATCGGCGCCATCGCGCTCAGCGCCGGATCCGCGGCGACGCGCGTGACCGTCCCGCAGGTGGACGCCAACTTCCAGACGAACGTCCCCGCGCTCTACGTCGTCGGCGAACTCGGCGGGCGCGGGCTGATCAAGAACGCGATCAACGAAGGGAAGATCGCCGTCGAGCACGTGGCGGAGCACGGCGGAGCGGCGACCGGGGAGCGCCGGTCCGAGGCGCCGCCGGACGCTGCCCCGCTCGACGTGGTCATCGTCGGGTCGGGACCCGCAGGGCTGAGCGCGGGGCTCGAAGCGCTGCGGCGCGGCCTCTCCTATCGAGTGCTCGAGCAGGGCTCGCTCTCGGACACGGTCCGCAAGTATCCGCGGCGCAAGATCCTGCTGGCCGAACCGGTCCGTGTCCCGCTCTACGGCGACCTCTGGATCGCCGACGCGTCGAAGGAAACGCTGCTCCAGGTCTGGGAGACGATCGTCGCCAACACCGGGCTCGAGGTGCGCACCGGGGAGCGCGTCGAGAACGTCGTGCGCGAGGGCGACATCTTCCGCGTGGAGACCGGCGTGGGCGTGCACCGTGCGCGCCATGTGGTGCTGGCGATGGGGCGGCGCGGCACCCCGCGACGACTCGACGTCCCCGGCGAGGAGAGCGACAAGGTCTTCTACGACATCGTGGAGATGGAGGCCTTTGCGGGCCGGCGGGTGCTCGTCGTGGGCGGAGGCGACAGCGCCATCGAGTCGGCGGTCGGGTTGGCCAACCAGGAAGGCACCGAGGTGACGCTCGCCTATCGAGGCGACGCGTTCACGCGGGTCAAGGAACGGAACCGGAGCAAGCTCTCGGCGGCGGTGTCGGCTGGCCGGGTGCGCGTGCTGTTCCGGACCAATGTGCGGGAGATCCGTGCCGATCTCGTTCGGCTCGACGTGGCCGGCGAGGCGACGATCCTCCCGAACGACGATGTCGTGATTCGCATCGGCGGCGATCCGCCGTACGCGTTCCTGGAACGGCTCGGCGTTCGCATCGTGCAGAAGGACATCGTCGCCGCGCCCCCCGCGCCCGGAGTGTCCGCCGGGTCCGCCGGGCCCGCCGGGCCCGCCGCGCCCGCGCCGCAGACTGCCCTGGCCGGATGACGATTGGCCGAGGGTGTCTCACCGCTGTCCTGTCGTGTGCAGTGATGTGCATCGCTGTACAGGCCGGTGCACAGATTTCCCCCGGGCCACTCGCGAAGGCGCACGCGCAACTCGAAGGCGCGCTCAACTGCGCGAAGTGCCATGGACCGCGGAAACCGGCCATGTCCGCGTCGTGCCTGTCCTGCCATCGCGAGATCGGCTGGCTCGTCGACCGCAACCGCGGATACCACGCCCGCCGCGAGATCAGGGAACGGGAGTGCAGCGCTTGCCACCCGGATCACGCCGGAGCCGCGTTCGATCTCATCGCCTGGCCCGGCGGCGCCCGGGAACGGTTCGACCATCGGACCGCCGGCTGGGCGCTCGAGGGGAGTCACCGCGACCTCGCCTGCGACGACTGTCATGCGGCCGCGTACCGGACCTCCGAGGCCGCTGCGTTGTCCAGGCGGACCAGCGGGGCCGGCTGGGTCGGGCTCGAGCCAGCGTGCGCCTCGTGCCATCGCGACGACGACGAACATCGGGGCGCCCTGGGCGCGAAATGCGAGACGTGCCACGACAGCCGCGACTGGGCGCCGGCGCCGCGCTTCTCGCACGACAGCACCGACTACCCCCTCACCGGGACGCACGCGGACGCGTCGTGCAACGACTGTCACCTGGCCAGCCGGCTGCCGCTTCGTCACGACGCCCGCGGCCAGCCGATCCCCATCTACGCGCCGGTCCCGTTCCAGTCCTGCGGGACCTGCCACGACGATCCGCACCGTGGCCGGCTCTCGGCGCGGTGCGCCGACTGCCACGCGACGACAGGATGGGAGGCCGCCGTTGACGGCCGCCGCTTCAACCACAACCGCACGAAGTACCCGCTCGAGGGACGACATGCCCGCGTGCCGTGTGCGGCATGTCACGGCCAGGATCTCGCCCGTCCGAATCCTGCATTCGACACCTGTGCCGGATGTCACCGCGATCCGCACGACGGAACGGCGGTATTGGCGGGCAAACCCTCGGACTGCGGCGCCTGCCATCGCGTCGAGGGATTCACGCCGAGCACCTTCACCGTGGCCCAGCACGCCGCCGCCCCATATCCGTTGGAGGGACGTCACACCCAAGTCGCCTGCGTCAAGTGCCACACGCGGGCCGACTCGCCACGCGGCGCACGGCCGGCGAACGTCGCCCGCCTGCGGATGCCGTTCGCTCGCTGCACCGACTGCCACGCCGACGCCCATGGCGCTCAGATCGCGGAACGGAGCGGCGGTGGCAGCGGCGGCGGTGG
>JABWBJ010000432.1 GCA_013360595.1 Gemmatimonadaceae bacterium
CGATGGTGCGGTCGATCGGCATCGCGCTCCACCGCGCCCGCGAGGCCGGGATCGCCGCCGACATCGAACGCCGCGCCGACCGCGTGCGACGCCGCGATCGAGAGATCCAGACGGGTTGCGCCGGGTGCGGGCGCCGATCAGATCCCGGGACGCCGGCGTACACCACTCCGGCGCCGCGAATCATCCGAACGGCAGGTCAGGGCACCGGCGCCGGTGCGATGCGGAGGCGGGCGCGGTGGGCCACCGGGTTCACGCTGATCTCCGTGACCTGAAACGGGAGCGGTGAGCCGTCGTTCGCCCTCGCGCGCGTGTGCATCCCGGCGCGGAACGCCGTGACCGCAGCGCCGAAGGCATCGGCGGCCACGCCGCGGTTTCCCCCCTGCAGCTCGGTCCGGTGAAAGGCGGAGTCGTCGTCGGCTTCGACCAGGCTCACGCGATACGGGCCGGCGGCCGTGACGGTCGAGAGTGGACGCGACTCGTCGACGTGGTACAACAGGACGCCGTTCCCCGGCAACCGCCGGTCGCCGCTCGCCCCCTCCCGGTACTCGATGAGGAGATACTCCATCGACGTGATCGGCACCTTGAGCACGGTGCCGCCGCGGTCCATCGGGTCCAGGTCGTACGTGGAGTCCTTCCCCACGTCCACGAGCCGCGGGACGCTCCAGCCCACGGTCATGCGCGACCAGGGGCCTAACGTGTTGAACCGGTAGTCGAGCGTGGGCGCCCCGGTGCCGCAGCCCCACGCGCCGGCGGCCATCAGCTCCCAGCAGCCGACGACCCAGCGCCGGGTGGCCCACACCTCGCCGGCCCCGCCGATGACGTGGTACATGTCCGGGAGGCGGAACAGGAGATGGCCCAGCTCGTGCGCCATCACGTTGGCCGAGACCGTGGAGCCGCCGCAGCCGATGGCGGACATCAGCGTGAACCCGCCGATCCGGATCACGCCGCCGTTGGCCGCGCCATCCTGCGTCGCGTACGGCTGGCCGTTCAGCGTCCAGCTCACGCGCGCGAACGGATGCGGGCCGCGGCCTGTGCCCCCGTCGCAGTACCGGTTCCGTTCCGTATTGAGGACGACCACGCCCCCGTCCACCATCCCGTCGTCATCTCCGCTGTTCGGAATGCCGTCCGGGCCCTCATTGTCGAAACGACCGAAGTCCACCTCACCCTCCACCAGGGCCAGGGCGTCCGTGACGTAGTCCTCGATGCCCGACGGCGTCCGCAGGCCGGCCTGGAAGAGCGCCGTCGTGGTCACCGTCGTCGTGACCCACGAGGTGACCTGCCCGCGCAGCCTGAAGCGCCCCCCAGACGCGAGCGAAAAGGTTTCGTTCACGGGACCGCCGTTCCCGGCCGCGAAGAGCTGGGCCCGGACGTCGGCAGCGCTCAGCGGCGGCGCCGGGCTGTCGGCGAACCGCGCCAGCACGACGAGCACGCGCGACGTCCCGAAGACTCGCATCCCCGCGGGACTCACGATCCACGGATCGCGCGAGATGTCGAAGTCGGGGGCGGGGCCGGTCGTCGGATCGCACGCCGCCAGCACGGCGAGGAGACCAGCCAGGACCGGGACGGGACGCCGCACCATGGTGATGGGAGGGAGGACACAGGAACGCGCCAACTTACGCCGGAGCGCCGTACCCGGCAAACGGAACGCGGGTCCGGTCATGACGGCGCGCTCGCTCGCCGGGTTCGGCCATGACAGCGCGTGCTCTCCCTGGGTCCGGTCATGACGGCGCGTGCTCTCGCCGGGTCCGGTCATCACGGCGCATGCTCTCGCCGGGTCCGGTCATGACGGCGCGTGCTCTCGCTGGATCACGCCGAGCCGGCGCACCTCGGGGGCGCGCCAGGCAATGAAGGCCACCGTGAGCAGCGTCATCGTGCCACCGAGCACCACCGACGGCACGATGCCGAACAGCCGCGCCGCGACGCCGCTCTCGAAGGCGCCGAGTTCGTTCGAGCTGCCGATGAAGATCGCGTTCACCGAGGAAACGCGGCCGAGCATGCCCGCCGGCACGCGCACCTGGATCAGCACGGATCTGATCACGGCGCTGATGTTGTCCGCCGCGCCGCTCAGCGCCAGCAGGGCGACGGACTGCAGGTAGGAGCGCGACAGCGCGAAGCCGATCATCGCCAGCCCGAAGACGGTCACGGCCGCCAGCAGCACCGGGCCCGCGTGCCGGAAGGGGCGCCGGTGCGCGAGGAAGAGCGCCATCAGAACGGCGCCGATCCCCGGCGCCGCCTGCAGGATGCCGAATCCGTCGGCCCCGACGCGCAGGATCTCGGTGGCGAAGACGGGGAGCATGGCGATCGCCCCACCGAAGAAGACGGCGAAGAGGTCGAGCGTCAGCGCCCAGAAGATCACGCGCTCGCCGCGGACGTACCGCAGTCCTTCGGCGAGGCTCCGCAGCATCGACTCCCCCGCCACGGCCGGCGTGGGCCGATGGCGGATCCGGAGCATGGCCACGAGCGCGAGCACGCCGGCGGCAACGGTCG
>JABWBJ010000433.1 GCA_013360595.1 Gemmatimonadaceae bacterium
ATCGCGCGCGCCGCCGCCGGCCGCTGGTGATCCCGCACCCCTGCACTCCGCACTCCGCCATCCGAGTTCCCATGTCCGACTTCCCGGCGCAGTACGAGCCGTCGAGCATCGAAGGGCCCGCCTACGAGCGCTGGCAGGCGGAGGGCCTGTTCACCGCGCGTGCGGCGCGCTCGTCGCGCGCCGGCGGTTCCCGCCCTCCGTACGTCATCGTCATGCCGCCGCCGAACGTCACGGCGGTCCTGCACATGGGGCACGGCCTGAACAACACCGTTCAGGACGTGATCATCCGCTGGCGGCGCATGTGCGGCGACGAGGCGCTCTGGGTGCCGGGCACAGACCACGCCGGCATCGCGACGCAGAACGTCGTCGAGAAGCTGCTCGCCAGGGAGGGCAGGACCCGGCACGACGCCGGCCGTCAGGCGTTCGTGCGCCTGACGGAGCAGTTCGTCGCCGAAACCGGTGGCGTCATCCTGCAGCAGCTCAAGGCCATCGGCGCCTCCGCGGACTGGACGCGCACGGCCTATACGCTCTCGCCGCCGCTGTCACGCGCGGTCCGCGAGGCCTTCGTCCGCCTCTTCGAGCGCGGCCTGATCTACCGCGGCCACCGGGTGATCCACTGGTGCCCGCGCTGCCTGACGTCGCTCTCGGACGAAGAGGCCGAGCACCACGAGGCCGAGGGGAAGCTGTACCACATCGCCTATCCCCTCACGTCGGTGAACGCCATGGACGCCGGCGGGCGGATCGTGGTCGCCACCACGCGGCCGGAGACCATGCTGGCCGACGTCGCCGTGGCCGTGAATCCCGCGGACGAGCGGTACGCCGACCTCGTCGGCCGCACGGTGCGACTGCCGCTGGCGAACGTCGAGATCCCGATCATTGCCGACGAGTACTCCGACCCGGCCTTCGGCACGGGCGCCGTGAAGATCACGCCCGCGCACGACGCCAACGACTTCGAGGTCGCGCAACGCCATCAGCTGGCGATGCCGGTGGTGATCGACGAGAGCGGCGCGGTGCGGGACGTGATGGACGCCGCCGGCCGCGTCCCCGATGCGCTCCGCGGACTCGACCGCATGGCGGCCCGTGAACGCATCGTCGAGCTCCTGCGCGAGCTCGGCGTGCTGGTGAAGGTCGAACCGCATCGCCACTCGATCCGCCGCTGCTACCGGTGCGATACCGTCGTCGAGCCGCGGCTCTCCGAGCAGTGGTTCGTCCGCATGAAGCCCCTGGCCGAACCGGCCCTCCGGGCCGTGCGGGACGGAACCATCCGGATCCTCCCCGAGCGCTGGGAGGCGGTGTACGTGAACTGGCTCGAGGGGATCCGCGACTGGAACATCTCGCGCCAGCTCTGGTGGGGGCACCGGATCCCCGTCTGGTACTGCGATGGCTGCGGCCGGGTGACCGCAAGCCGCGAGGACCTCGAACGCTGCCCGGCGTGCTCGGGACCGGTCCGGCAGGATGAAGACGTCCTCGACACCTGGTTTTCGTCCGGCCTCTGGCCGTTCAGTACGCTCGGCTGGCCGGACGAGACCGACGACCTGCGGGCCTTCTATCCGACCGACACCCTGATCACCGCGCCCGAGATCCTGTTCTTCTGGGTGGCGCGCATGATCATGACCGGGTACGCGTTCCTGGGCGAGGCGCCCTTCCGCACCGTGTACCTGCACGGGACCGTACGGGACACCAATCACGTGAAGATGTCCAAGTCGCTGGGGAACGGCATCGATCCCCTCGACGTGGTGCGGCTGTACGGCGCCGACGCGCTGCGGTACACCGTCGTGGCCGGCATGGGCCTCGGCGCCGACACGATCCTGGACCCGAATGACCTCGAGCGCTCGTTCGCGCCGGGCCGGAATTTCGTGACCAAGCTGTGGAACATCGGCCGGTTTCTGCTGACGAACGTCGGCACGGAACCGGTAGCGCCGCTGGACACCGTCCCCCCGCACCGCCTGACGAGAGCCGACCGGTGGATCCTGGCCCGGCTCAACGACGCGATCGCGGCCTGTGACCTGGCGCTCGGTCCCGCCCGTCCGGCGGCCGCCACGTGGACCGGGGCCGAGCGATCCGCCGGACTCCGCCTGAACGAATACACGGAGGCGGCGCGCGGCTTCACCTGGAGCCAGCTGGCCGACTGGTACCTGGAGTCGGTGAAGCCGCGGCTGGCGACGCCGGGTGAGGATCGGGAAACGGCGCGGTCGGTGCTGGTGTACGCCTTCGACCATGTGCTCCGGCTCCTGCAGCCCATCGTCCCCTTCGTGACCGACGCGCTCTGGCAGCGGATTCCCCGCGAGGCCTCGATACCCATTGCCCTGGCGTCGTGGCCGCGGCCGCGCCCGGTCGCCGGAGTGCCGGCGGAGTTCGACCTGGTGATCGAGGCCGTCAATGCGATCCGCCGGCTGCGCGCCGACTACGCAATCGCCCCCGGGAAGACGGTCGTCTGCGCGGTCGTGCCGGCCGCGAACGCCGCGGTGTACCGGGAGGAGGCGGGC
>JABWBJ010000434.1 GCA_013360595.1 Gemmatimonadaceae bacterium
GCCCCGGCACCGGCCGCGCCGGACGCCTGCGCCGCCGCGAAAGCCGGCTCAATCCGACAGGCAGTTCGTCCCGAGCTGCGCCAGCAGGATGCCCAGGTCGGCCTGGCCGGTATCGCCGTCGCCGTCGATGTCCCCGCCCGGGCCGACGCCGTACCACGCCAGCAGGATGCCCAGGTCGACCTGTGAGACGGCGCCATCGCCGTTGAGGTCGGCGCAGAGCTTGCGGATCGCGAACTTCAGGTCCTTGCTGCCCTCGACGTAGTACGCGATCGCCGGCTGTCCACCGGGTGAAGTCACCAGGCTCACATACGATGGCTGTGCACCCACGGTGTCAACGACCACCGGCTCCCAGACGGCGCCGCCCGGTGTCGCGTATGTCAGCTCCGCCGTGTTGCGGTTGCGAAACGCGATCGCGGGCGCACCGGTCGGCAGGATGGCCAGGCCGTTCTTGCCCAGCGACGCCCGGCCGGTGAAGGCCGTCGTCGCCTGCCACGACTGGCCGTCGAACGCGGCGTAGCGCACGTCGTCGCCCAGCAGGTCGGAATACACCACGGCCGGATAGCCCGATGGCAGCACGGCGGCGTGAGTCCAGGTCACGTCGCCAGAGACGACGGGCGTGATGATCCAGGCGAATCCGATGAACTCGGCATAGCGCAGCGACTTGTCAGTGCCGCGGACGTAGGTGATGGCGGGCCGGCCCGACGGCAGGATGACGAGGCTGGTGTACTCGCCGACGTTGCCGGACTCGACCACGGTGTTCTTCCACACGGCGCCGTCGCGCCAGGCGAACTTCAGCCGCTTGCCGTCACTGTCGTAATAGCTGATGCCCGGCTGGCCGTCGAACGGCGATCCGAGGATTCCCAGGCTGCACCACGTTCCGACGGCGCCATCGTCATCAACCGTGACAACGTCCCAGGATTGCCCGTCGAACTCCGCGCATTTCAGCGCCGTATTCGTGAGGTCGTAGTACGCGATCACCGGACGGCCGTTCGGCCGCACCTTCAGGCTGCAATACTGCCCCACGTTCCCGCCGGCATCCACGAAGTGGCGCTGCCACGATTGGCCGTCGTACCAGGCGAACTTGAGGCTGGCCTGGTTACCCGGCAATCGCTCGACGTAGCTGATCGCCGGATGCCCGGTGTTCAGAAACGCCAGGCTGCACCAGGCGCCGACATCCCCGTTGGAATCGACGGTCGCGATCTGCCAGGCTCCCTGTCCGCGGGCGGATCCCGGCGCGGTGATAATCAGTAGCGCAGCGACAGCCAGGACTGTGGGCCTCATGGGAATCCCCTCTGTTAGGAACCGGCGGGACGACCGGTCCTTGCACGCCCGTGACACGCGAAATCGCTTGCTCGAATCGCCCGGCACGCCGACGCGCTCGTCCCCAGGCGACGCCCCGCCTGCGGCAGACCGATATTGTGCCGCGAACCGCCGCACGCGCCCAGCGACGATCGCGCGGATTTATTATTATGGGACCAGTGGCCGCCTGGCATTTTCGGGTTTACTTGTATTCTGGCGCGTGCTACGGTGGCTCTTGGAGCATCGTCGCGCGCGGCTCGCCTTCGGCGCACGCCCGCAAGGGTCACGCCGCACGGCCCGCCGGCAATTCAAAAGAGCGGTTCGTTCTGCGATGCCACGGATTCTCGGCGGGACCTCACGACCTCCCGCCGGTGGAGCACCAGACCCATGAAGACCATCACGCCTTTGATCTCGATGGCAATTAGCCTTTCGCTTGTCTGTGGGACGGTGGCGCAGGCGCAATCCGCGGCCGACGCGCCGCGCGTGCTTGTTCGTGTGTGGCAAGCCGAGGCGCCGCTGGCCGGCGGCCTGGTCAGCCCCACGCTCGAACTCGACTACGGTGCATTCCGCTGGATCGAGGTGTCGGCCGACGAGGCCGCGCGCCTGGCGGCGGTCGGCGCCGACGTGCAGATCGTGACTGATCCCTACGTGCTGACGCTCGGCGAGCAGCGATTCGACCCGCTGGCCGGCGTGCCGGCGCCCCCGCGCGAGCTCTCATACGCGTGCATCGACGGCCCCGACCTGCGGCTCGTGCAGTTCCGCGGCCCGACCCAACCAGAGTGGCTCGATCGGCTCGAGGGCGGAGGCCTGCGCATCGTCCAATACGTTCATCCGTTCACCTACATCGTCTGGGGCCCGCGCGACGCGCTCCAGGTCGTCGCCGCGGACGAGACCGTCTACACCTTCTCGATCCACGCGGTGGCCTGGGACGAGGAGCCGGCGGTGGCGGACCTGGACGTGGCCCTGGGGCCGGGGATCGGCGACGCGGCGTACCACGCCGCCCTGGACGAGCACCTCCCCCGCGCCTTCGCCGAGGCCCGGCCCGACCTGGTGTTCTACGTCGCCGGGGTGGACGTGGCGCTGGAGGACCTGGTGGGGAACTGGCGCCTCTCCGGGGACGGGATCGCCGCCCGGGACCGCAAGGTGATGGAGCGGGCCCGGGACCTGCCGCTGGTGTGGACCCT
>JABWBJ010000435.1 GCA_013360595.1 Gemmatimonadaceae bacterium
ATCTGCTCCGCTGTGAATCGTGACTGCCTCATGAGTCCTCCCCGCCGTCCGGCGGATCAGGACTCCCAACCTATCCCGTGACTCCGCCTACGGGGAGAAGACCAGCGGCATGCAAGTTGTCCAACACCGTTGTCGCTCGACCGCTGATAAGTGCGCACTGATACGTAAGGTCCGCATCGCCGCGAGTCGCCGCGGACGGTTCCGCCCGCGGCCGTTCTGGCGATGGTCTCGACAGGCTGACCGTCGGCGCAGTCGCACCCGGACCGAACCACCCGCCGGTGCCAGGCGATCCAGTCGCGCTCGGCGAGCGGAAGAGCGGCCCAGCGCACGTGCGTCGATCGCGCGACGTCCGTGTCGGTGGAGCAAACTCGGCGCCGTGTTCGGTCGCGAGGGCCGCAAGGTGCGCATCGGTGGTGAGGTTCCCTGCGCCTCCGGCTTCCAGCGCCAGCCGTTTGAGAACGCCCAGTGTTCCTCATCCGGGTTCAATGCTAGCACGGCGTCCTGCGCGAACCAGCCGTCGACCACGGCGCACGCCTCATCCATGGACAACGGACGGCGGAAGACCTCCCGGTTGGTGGCCAGCCGCAGGGATCCGAGCACGATGACCCACGGAATGGCGACGGTCTCCTCGCCGCCCATGGCCTGCTCGAGACATTCCCTTGCCTCCGGGTGCCGGGGACTGTCGCGATTGATCGCGTACAGCAGGATGTTGAGGTCGAGGACCTACACGCGCTTGTTACTTGCGGAGGGAGCGCTCGCGGGCCACTTCGTTGTCTTCGAGCACGGCGGCGAGGGCCAGGGCCTTCTCGAGGCGCAGCGCAGGGTCGGGCGGTCCCATGGATCGTACCTGAACGCGATAGGCGGCGCGCTTCGGAGCGCCGCACGCCGAGCCCCCGACGGATGAGTTCCTGCAGGAGGTCCTTGAACGACACTCTCCACCGCTGCGCCTCCGAACGCAGCCGCTTCTGGAGAGTGGCCGCGATGTCCACGGTGGTTCGCATGACATGATCCTAACGCATCACTTCCGTGATTCAACGCATCGTGCCCTGCGGACGCGGAGCCCGCACCTCGTCTCCCGGGACCCGAGACGCCGTTGCACTTTTCGGTGCCGGTCGGCTTGCCGGGCCGGCAGCGGCCGAAACGGTGGCGTCCGCCGCCGAATGATCCGCCGCGGCCGCTTTTCTCGCATATCACAGTGGAGAGCCCGGCGTCCGACCGGCCGGGCCATCATGCCTGCGAGGTCTGCCATGCGCCACCCGATTGCCACACGCCGTGCCGTCATCAGCCTGACCGCCTTGGCCCTCCTTCCCGGCTGCGGCGGAGGCGGGGGGGACGGAGGGACCGGCCCCACCCCGAAGCCGGTCAGCTCGGTGACCGTCTCGCCGCCAACGGCGAACTTGGCGCCGCAACAGACCGCTCAGCTCAGCGCGACCGTCCGGGACGCGACCGGCGCGGTGCTGACGGATCGCGTGGTCTCCTGGAACTCGTCCGCCCCACAGCAGGCCTCGGTGAGCAACACGGGGCTCGTGACCGCGCTCACGCCGGGCACCGTGACGATCACGGCCACCAGCGAAGGCAAGAGCGGTACCGCGCAGGTCACCGTCACGCAGCCCCAGGCCCCAGTGGCCAGCGTTACGGTGTCCGGACCGACCTCGACGCTCGTGCCGCAGCAGACCGTTCAACTGACGGCGGTCACGAAGGACCAGGGTGGCGCCACGCTCACCGGGCGGACGGTGAGCTGGACGTCGTCGCAGCCGGCGGTGGCGACCGTAAACCCGACGACGGGCCTGGTGACCGCGCTGGCCGCCGGGGCGACCACGGTGACCGCGACCAGCGAAGGCATCAGCGGGACCATGCTCATCACCGTGTCGGCCGGCGCCCTCATCGGGACATCGGGCGGGACGGTGACCGCCGGGAATGGCTCGATCGCGGTGATCGTGCTGCTGGTCGACACCTTCCTGCGGCAGTTGCAGGGGACCGGCGCTGATGCGCTTGTCTTCCAGGCCGGCCTGTACGGGGCGGCACTGTTCGCGATCACCGGACTGCTGCGGCTGCTGTCGGCGCGGCTCGCGGCGCAGGAGCGGCTCGCGCAGTTGCGCGGCCGCGATCTCGAAAGCCAGCTCGAGATCAACCGGCTCGTGATCGCGCAGATGGAGCAGGGCGTGATCGTGGTCGACGCCGACACGCGCGTGCGCGCCAACAACCGCGCCGCGCGCGTGCTGCTCGGCATGAATCCGAACGTGCAGTTGACCGGTCAGCGGCTGCGCGACTTTCCTGCACTGCGGCCCTTGACCGAAGCCTTCGCGCACTGGCTGGAAGCCGAGCGCGCGGCCGGCGTCTGGTCCAACAGCGTGATCCAGCCGGTCGCGCGCGAGTGCTCGTCTTCGCGCTGCGGCGGCTTGCCGTTCACAAATCGCCAGCGATAGTACAGCTCGCGCACGCCGAACAGCCAGGCCAGCGTCAGCAGGCTGAGGA
>JABWBJ010000436.1 GCA_013360595.1 Gemmatimonadaceae bacterium
CCCAGGGCCAGCGCCGCGCGGTACCGCCGCACCGTCCCGGCCGGATCCGACAGGCTCGCGCGCCAGAGCTGCAGTGCGCCGAGCTGGGCGATGCCGTATTCGATGTAGTAGAACGGATACTCGAAGATGTGGAGCTGGCGATACCAGCGGGCCACGCGCTCCCGCTCGAGGCCGCCCCAGTCGACGCCCCGCTCAAAGCGCGAGCGCACGTCGAGCCACGCCGCGTCGCGCGCCTCGGCGTCGTGCCCACGGCCGCTCGTGTAGATCCAGGCCTGGAAGGCGTCCACGCTCGCGATGTGCGCCAGCGTGACGAGGATGTCCTCGAGATGCTCGCACCACGCCGTCCGGGCCTCGTCGGGCGGGTAGTAGCCGGTCGGCTGCGCCAGGTGCGGCGCCACCAGCAGTTCCATGCTCATCGACGCCAGTTCCGCCGCCTCGTGCGTTACGCTGCGCTGCCACACCAGCGGCTGGCGATGCGCCGCGAAGTCGTGGAAGCTGTGCCCCGCTTCGTGCACCAGCGTGCTGACGTCGTCAGGCACTCCCACCGCGTTCATGAAGATGAACGGCATCCCTCGCCACGGCAGCTTCGTGCAATAGCCCCCCGGCGCCTTCCCCGGCCGGCTCTCCAGGTCGAGCAGGCCCTCGGCGGCCATGCGATCGAACTGGTCGCCCAGCTCGGGGTCCAGCGCCCGGAAGACGCGGCGCGCCGGTTCCACGAGTCCCGCCGCGTCCGAGAACGGCCGCAACGGACGCTCGCCCGCCAGCTCCACCTGCGTGTCCCACGGCCGCAGGACGTCGAGGCCCAGCCGCTCCCGCCGGTGCGCCATCAGGCGCTCGACGGCCGGCACGACCGTCGCCTCCACCGCGCGATGGAACGCGGCGCAATCGGCCGGCGTGTAATCGAACCGGTGCTTGGCGCGGAACGCGTAGGCCTGGAAATCGGGGAAGCCCGCGTTCCGCGCCACCTGCTGCCGCTTCTCGTACATCTCCGTGAACAGCGATGCCATCTCGTCGCGCTTCGCGAGGTACGCCTGCGCGCCCAGCCGGAAGGCTTTCTCCCGCACGGCGCGGTCCCGCTCCTTCAGGTAGGGCTGCAGCTGCGGGACCGTCTTCGCCTCGCCATTCCAGTCCACCTGCAGCCCGCCGGTGATCCTCTGGTACGACGCCACCAGCCCCTCGAGTTCCGAGAAGAGCGGAATGTTCTCCTCGCGGAAGATCTCGATGTCGGTGCGGAAACCCCGCAGCGCCACGTCGAGGCCCGGCTCGCTGTACCCGGATTCGACCAGCCGCCGGGCCAGCAGGACCTGCTTCTCCACCGCCCTGGGGAAGATCTCCGACGACCACCGGAGGTGCGCGGCCTCCTTCGCCGGATCCGCCGTGTCGCAGGTGTAGGCGATCATCGCCAGCGTCCCGGCCTCCTCGACGATTTCCTCCAGCGCCGACCAGTCCCGCAACCACGCCCGCGGATCATCCATCGGCGCCGCGATCAGCGCGTCGTAGAAGGGCTCGAGGTCGGCCCACGTCGCGTCGGCGATGTCCTGCGGTGATGCGGGGAGGGTCACGATCACGAGCGGTGGAGTGGACGAGCCCGCAACCTACCGCGCCGCACGGGCGAGTTCATCCCCGCCAACCCGTCAGAGGGCGAACCCGTTCCCGGAAACCGATGGCGCGCCGTCAGCTGACCTGCGCCCGGTCCTCATTGGACGTCGGGGCGCCGCCCGCCCGGAAGCGAGGGTCACCCACCGCCGGCGTCTGGGGAACCCGCGCCAGTTCCCCCCGAAGCCGAGCCAGGGCGCGCGGAATCTCCTGCAGCAGCGCCGTGACGCCCACCGACGCCACCGTCGACCGCACGTCGCTCGCGGTTCCGGCGATGGACTCGGCCAGCGGATCGTCGGCACCAAGCGAAGGGAGCAACCGCTCATACTGCCGCAACACGTGCTCGAGGTCCCGGAATCCTTCGCTCAGCAGCCGCAGATCCTCGCGCATGGACGACTCACCATCCCCTTCGGCGCCGCTCGATTCGAACGCGCGCACGCCGTACACCAGGTCGCGCACCTCCTGGCCGATGTCGCGATCGAGCGCGACGTCCCGGTACGACTCGGCGAACGCCACGACGCGGGCGCGGTTGTCCCGGAGCGCGATCACGCGGACCTGACAGAGCTTCATCCCGCCGTCCGGCTGCTTCGCCCAGGCCTCGCCCACCCACACCGCGCGCTCCGCCGCCGCCCGGTACGGCTCCGCCGGGTCCACGCCGTCGAAGCGGCGCAGCCCTGTGGTGTACTGATCCTCCAGCTCGCCCCGGTGGCGCCCGAAGAGGGCGAGCGCCGACGCGTTGCAGTCGCGGATGCGTCCGTCGTGCTCGGCGATCAGCACCGCCTCGGCCAGCGAGTCGATGGCGGCCGCGCGGAGGCTCATCCGGGCATCCACCGGCGGCGCTGCGCTGCTCGCCGTTTGCGGCGCCGGAGG
>JABWBJ010000031.1 GCA_013360595.1 Gemmatimonadaceae bacterium
CAGCACAAAGTTCCCCGTGAACGTCGCCCCCGCCGCCAGCACGATCTCGTCCCCCCGCTGCGCGGTGTTCAACGCCGCCTGCAGATCCCCACCCGACGAGACCACGATCGTCTGACCCGTCTTCGCCGGATACGGGAAGTTCAGGAGCACCCTGGGCAGCTCGGCGAGCGAGGATGACGAAGGGGGCGGAAGCGGCGCGCTGATGGTGAGGGTGGCCGACCCGCTCTTGCCATCGATCGTGGCCGTAACGGTCGCCGTCCCCGCCGCCAGCCCCGTGACGAGGCCGGCACCGGACACGGACGCCAGCGACCCACCGCCCGACCACGTCACCGGGCGTCCGGTGATCGTGTTCCCCTGCGCATCTCTCGCAACCGCCGTCGCCTGCGTGGTGCCAGCGACCAGGATGCTCGAGGAGGACAGCGTGACCGTCACCGAGGCCACCGTCGCCGGTGTCTGCGCCGGCTGGGTGACGGTGACCGACAGGCTGCCGGTGACACCGGACGCGGCGGCCCGGATGGTGGCCGTGCCCGCGCCCGTGGCGGTCACGAGGCCCGAGCCCGACACCGTCGCCACGGCGGCGTTCGACGTGGTCCAGGTGAACGTCGTCCCGTTCATCGTGGCGCCGAACTGATCCTTCGCGACGGCGCTCCCCTGTTGCGTCTGGCCGACCGTCAGCGCTGCCGTCGCCGGACTCACGGTGATGGTGGTCAGCACGGGCGTCGGCGCCGGCGCGGTGACCGTGAAGGTCCGCGAGATCGAGGCGCTGCCGCTGCTTGCCGTCACCTGCGCCGAACCGGCGCTGATCGCCGTGATGACACCGGTGGCGGAGACGCTCAGAATGGCGGGGTTGGACGTCGCATAGAGTACCGTCCTTCCGGTAAGCACGTTGTCGTTCGCGTCCTCGAGCACGACCGTCGTTTGCACCTGCTGGCCGACCATGAGGTTGAACGTGGGCGACAGGAGATCGATCCAGGCGACCGGGGCCGGCGCCGGCGTGTTGACGGTCAGCGAAGCCGACCCGGAGACGTTCTCACTCCGCGCCATGATTGCCACGGTGCCACCCGCCCGTGCGGTGACCAGGCCGGAGCTGCTGACCCTGGCGACCGTGGTGTCCAGGCTCATCCACGTGATGGAGCGGCCCGTGAGCTGGTTGCCCTGCGCGTCACGCAGCACGGCCGTGGCTTGCGTCGTCCCATCGACGTTCAGGACGGAGCTGCCGAGCAAGACGGTGACCGAGGCGACCGGCGCCGGCGGCGGCGGGGGCGGCACGTTCACCGAGATGGTCGCGGTCGCCGTCCGGCCTTCGATGTTCGCCACGATGCCGGTCGTGCCGGCGGCGATGGCGCTGACCACGCCGCTCGAGGATACCGTCGCCACCGTCGGATTCTGGCTCGACCAGGACGCAACACGCCCGGACAGCAGGTTCCCGCTCTCGTCGAACGCGCTGGCGGTCAAGGCGGTCTGTCCGCCGGCCTGCAGCGACAGCGTGGCCGGCGATACCTGAACGCTGGCAACCGGCGCGCTGACGGCCGACGCTTCCACGCTGCTCGCGAGCGACCCGCTCGTGGCGCGAATGGTGGCCGACCCCGCGGCTTGCGCCGTGAGCAGGCCCGTGGAGGACACCGACATGACGGCCGGGTTGCTCGAGCTCCAGGCCACCGGCTGACTGTTCATCTCGACGTCGATCTGGTCGTACACCCTGGCGACCAGCTGCGACTGTCGGCCGACTGTGACCGACGGGGCCGTCGGGCTGACGGCGATCCTCGTGGCCCGGCGGCTCCGGACGTTCATCTTGCGCGTCGCGATGAGCCCGTCGACGATGGCCGAGATGTTGGCCGATCCATCGGCGAGCCCCTTCACGACACCGGAGGAGGTCACGGTCGCGATCGAGGCGTTACTGGACTGGTAGGCGATGGTGCGGCCGGAGATCGGGTTGCCTCCGGCGTCGAGCGGGGTCGCGCTCACCTGCACGTCGAGGCCGACGAGGACCGTATCGGTCGGCGCCGAAAGGACGACCGAGGCCGCCGGCGCATCAAGCACGTTGATCGTGGCGCTGCCGGTCTTCGCTCCGGACGTGGCCGTGATGACCACGGTGCCGACGGACAGGCCGCGGACCACGCCGTCCTGCGTGACGGTCGCCTTGGTGAAGTCGGTGCTCCCCCAGGACACGTCGCCCTCGACGAGCCGCCCGCCCTGGTCACGCAACGTGACATCGAGCTCGAGCCGTTCGCCCTTGTAGACGTTCGCGGTGTTCGGAGTGATCGTCACCGAGGCGACGGGCGACCGGAAGATCTTCACCCGGCTCCAGCCGCGGCGGTTCAGCGTCTCGGCGGAGACCGAGATATCGCCCTCGCGCTTGGTCTTGAGGGCACCGAGGTCGATGAACTCCGCCGCGGCGGTGTCGGAGCTCGTCCAGGCGTAGTGATTGACCGAGATGATGTCGCCGCTCCGGCTGCGAAGCGTAGCGACGAACGTCACGGTGTCGCCCTGCGCCACCGCGGCCGCGCTGGGCTGGACATCGAGCGTCAGGTCATTCGGTGTGACGATGATGCGCGCCGAGTCGGCGAGGCTGCCGCTGGAGGCGATGACGAAGGCGCTGCCCGTGGCGACGCCGGTGACCATGCCCTCGCTCACCGACACGATCGTCGGATCCGTGGACCGCCAGCTGATCGGCACTGACTTGAGCAGGCCGGTCTGGTCGGTGACGCGGGCGGTGAGCGGCTTCGACGTGGCCTCGGGGACCGAATCGGTGTCGGCCGAGAGAATCAGCGTGAGTCGCTGCTCGGGATTCGGACCAACGGACTGCGAAGGATCGGACTCGTCATTCGAGCAGGCGACGAGCGCGAGGATCGCGGCGGCGGCGGTGAACAGGGGCCGGAGCGACTTGATCATCGGGTGCTTCTCCACTGGGACCGTTCGGCGGCTCGACTGGCATGGCGCGCCGGTGGCGCGCTGTAGCCTCGGGGCTTTGCGTCCCAGCCTTTCGGCTGGTTTGCCATTGTCGGGGCCTCCAGGCGGAGGCACCTCGGGGATCGGAATGGGCGAACTGCAACTACTCGCCGATTAGACGCGATTCCCGGAGCGGCTGTAACAAACAAGTTTCTTCTAACACGTTGACCGTCAACGCGTTACGGGCCTTACATCCGGCCTGTGCCGTGCGTCACGCAGTCTTGCAGTTTGCCCGGAGTCATGAGCACGGGCTCATGGAGCTGCTGCGCCGTCTGCGGCGTTGGTAACTTGGGTCTCGCTCCGGCGTCTGGTGCAGGCGGCGCGCTTCGCTGCCAGGCGTTGCCAGAGGAGAATCCGGGCGGTGCGGTAGCGGCGAGAGGTCCGGGAGACGATGGCCAGGGCGGGCAACCTGATGAGCATCCGAGTGGCATGAGGCAGTCAATCAGGGGTTGGCGCAGTTCGCGTTTCGCGACGACGGCCGCGACCGTGCCATTGGCGCCGGCCACAGCGCCGGCGATGCCAATGCCGTTCGTGGATCAGCCTCCGCTTCGGCTGGGCCTCGGCCTGGTCGCGCTGACCTTCTACCTCTGGGTCATCCACTCCTACAAGCTGCCCGCGGGCGACATCGCGGTGCTTGGCCTGGGGATCGGCGTTCTGTTGCGCGGCGGCCAGATCAGGATTCCGGCGCCCCTGGCCGTCATGGGTCTGTTCATCGCCTGGAGCGCCGTCGGTCTCGCCGTGACCGAGCGAGCTGACCTGACCTGGACCGCGATCGTGAACCTGGGGAAGCTCTGGGTGATCGTCTTCTGCATCATGAATCTGGTGCGGAGCGGTTCGGAGCTTCGTTTCGTCGTGATCGCGTGGCTCGCGATCTACGCGCTGTATCCCATCCGCGGCGCGCTCTACAACCAGTACATCTGCCACTGCACCACCCTGGGGCGGGTGGCGTGGAACTTCATCTTCGCGAACCCGAACGACCTGGCGGCGATCAGCATGTTGCCGCTCGGGCTCACGGCGGCCGTCGCTGTGGTGGAGCGGGTCAAGGTCTGGCGGATTGCGGGACTCCTCGGTGTCGGGGTGCTTGCCCTGACCATCATGCTCACCCAGTCCCGCGCGGCAATGCTGGGGATCGGATTGGCGGCTGTCCTGCTTCCCCTTTCGAGTCGGCGGAAGCGGCGCGACCTCTTCCTGTTGGCGGTGTTCCTTGGCGTGGCCGCCCTCGCGGCCCCCAAGGGAGTCTGGGTCCGACTGGCCGGCCTCACGAATGTCTCGGTTCGGCAGGGCATGTCCAACGTGGATCCGGAGCGTTCGGCCGAATCCCGCTGGGCGATCTGGCAGATTGCGTTCGTCAGCATTCGCGAGCAGCCGCTGACGGGCGTCGGACTCGATATGCAGCCGCTGAAGCATCGCCAGGAGGCGGAGCGGCGGGGCGCATGGTGGACGGTCCGCGGCGAGCGGGACACCCACAGCACCTACATCCGGCTGACCGCCGAGATGGGGTTCCCGGGTCTTGCCATCTATCTCGTCATGTGGGGATTGGTGGTCGCGAAGCTCCGAACTGTCCGGAAGCGCCTGCGCCACCAACGTCCCAGAGAGCACCAGGCGCTGCTGTTCGTGGAGTTGGCGGTGCTGGCATACCTGGTCGCCTCGATCTTCGGTTCGTACGGGCTGCTGTCATTCAATTACCTCGCGCTGACGTTCGCGTGGATGATGGCGGACGTACTGGAACGCGAGCCCTGGTACGTGCCGCCGCGTCTGCGGGTTCTGCCGGCCCGCAGGTAGTCGCGGTCAGTCGCCGGCGGACTCCACCGTCCGGCGCAGCAGGTCGCGAACCGCTTGCGGCCGCGCCAGCCGGCCCTGCGACAGCGCGTCGAGCCATCCATCGAGCACCACGAGGCGCCAGATGACGCTCTGGTGGTCCCGACGGCCCGAGAGGTGCTCGCTGGCGACGCGACGGACGGCCGCCGGGTCCAGCCATTCGAACATCGCGGCTCCGGATCGGGTCAGGGCCTCTATCCGGTGACGGAGCGGACCGCGGAGCCAGTGGTCGAGCGGGACTGCGAAGCCCTGCTTCGGTTTCTCGAGGACCGAGGTCGGGACCAGGTTGCCGATCGCCTCGCGCAGGATCCACTTCCCGACGCCGCCGCGGAGCTTGAGGGTACTCGGCAGCGACATCGCGAACTCCACGACGGTGTGGTCGAGGATCGGGACGCGCGCCTCGAGCGAGACCGCCATGCTCATCCGGTCGACCTTGGTCAGAATATCTCCAGGGAGGTACGTCTCCAGGTCCACGAGCATCATCTGGGTCGCGAAGTCACGGGATCCGAAGCGCTCGAACCACGGATCCAGAACGTGCTCCAGCGCCGGGCCGAGACCAGCGATCCTCGGGGCTGCGACGCCGCCTTCGCCGGAGGCCATCGCCTGTGTCACGGTGCCGGCGTACCGGCCCCGCCAGCCTCGCGCGCGGTTGAGCATCCAGGCGCGGCCGGTGGCGCCCGGAGCACGAAGCAGCGCGAGGCCGCGCACCGCCCGCCGGATGGCTGCCGGCAGCCTCGGCGGTTGACCGGCCACCTCCGTGTAGCGCGTGTAGCCGCCGAAGAGCTCGTCGCCGCCATCGCCTGAGAGTGCAACCGTCACCTGTTCGCGAGCCAGGTGCGACACCAGGAGCGTGGGAAGTGCCGACGAGTCGGCGAACGGTTCGTCGAACCCGCTGATGACGTCCTCGACGAGGGCGTCGGCGTCCGGCCGGACCACGAGTTCCGTGTGGTCGGTTCCGATCGCGCGGGCCACCCGTGCCGCGTGCGGCGCCTCATTGTACTCCGGCTCCTCGAAGCCGATGGAGAAGGTGCGCACGCGGCGGTCCATGGCCCGGGCCATCAGGGCCACCACGGTGGAGGAGTCGATCCCGCCGGAGAGAAACGCGCCTAACGGTACCTCGGACTCCAGGTGGGAGACGACGGCCTGCTCGAGCAGCCGGCGGACCTCACCGGCGGCCTCCGCGGGTTCGATCCGGACTTCCTCTCGGAGGGGCGACCAGTACCGCTCGACGGTCAGGTCACCGGCACGGCTCCACCGGAGCCAGTGCGCGGGAGGCAGCTTCCGGACTCCGGAAAAGATGCAGTCGGGGTCCGGGACGTAGCCGAACGCCAGGTACTGCGCCACGGCCGTTTCGGAGAATGCAGGACGAAAGGCAGGGTCGGCGAGGAACGAACGGAGCTCAGACGCGAAGGCGATCCCGTCGGGCCGCGGCCAGTAGTACAGCGGTTTGATCCCGAGCCGGTCCCGGGCGAGGAACAACTGGTCCCGGCGGGCGTCCCAGATGGCGAAGCCGAACATGCCGCGCAGGGACGTGAGCATCCGCTCCCCCTCGTCCTCGTACAGGTGCACCAGGGTCTCGGTGTCGCTCCGCGTGGCCAGACGGTGGCCACGCTGTAACAGGCGGGCCCGCAGGTCGCGGTAGTTGTAGATCTCGCCGTTGAAGACGACCGAGACGTCGCCCGTCTCGTTGTGCATCGGCTGGTGTCCGCCCGCCACGTCGATGATGCTGAGGCGGCGCATGCCGAGCGCCGCCGGCCCGATGAGCGCCAGGCCCTCGTCATCCGGGCCGCGATGGCGAATCGCGTCGCACATCGCGCGCAACAGGGCCAGAGCCTCCTCCGATGTCACGCCGCCCGATCGAGCAAACCCGGCTATGCCGCACATGTCCGCATGGAGGGAGCGAAGAGTGAGGCCGACGACTGTATCCATGGCGCTCCAGCAACGCGGAGGTCGATTCCGCGGGTGCGCCTCTGGACACACGGCAATGGAAAACTCGCTGGCGGGAAGCATCTGGACAACTCGCACCACAGCGCGTCGAGCCTGTTGATTCCCGGCTTGGGGCGCGCGAGAGGGAGTGCCAGCGGGTCGTCCGGATGGGCCTTCCAGGCCGCGCCACTACCGACGCTGGCTTGACCCACCTTCTGCCACTCGATGTCCTGACTCTGGTTCGGACGATAGCGATAGGGCCGCGCCGCTTCCTTGAGAGCATGACGCGCATCCCGGGGGATGCGCCGCTATCGCCTGACCGATTTCGGATTGCGCGCTGCGCTCTTCTGCACCCGCAGCTACACGTGACTGATTCGTCCTGGCTTGGCCCTGTCACCCGCGTCCCCGCGCCACGCAACGCGGCCATTCGTCGCGCCCTCCGGCCACTCGAACGCACGATGGAGGGATGGTGCGAGGCGGCCAGCCTCGCCGCCTGAACCCTGACTCATCGACCACAACTTTCAGTCGTCACGTGACCTGGCCGAACGTTCCGGGGGATCGCGCCGCGACCCGATTCGGCGTAGTCTCCGTCAAGACCGTAACATTCCATCCCGCTCCCTCGTGAATCCCCGGACCCAGGCACTCCAATCCATGTCCCCCGTCCTTGTGACCGGCGCCGCCGGCTTCATCGGATTCCACATCGCACGGCGCCTGCTTGGAGATGGGATCGAGGTCGTAGGGGTCGATTCGCTCAACGAGTACTACGACCGGACGCTGAAGGAAGCGCGGCTCCGTGAGCTCGCACACGATCGCCGCTTCACATTCGTGAAGCTCGATCTCGCGGAGACCGACCGGACCGCCGCGCTCTTCCGCGACGTCGGCGCCAAGGAGGTGGCGCACCTGGCGGCCCAAGCCGGCGTTCGGTACTCGATGGAGAACCCGCAAGCCTACGCCCAGAGTAACCTCGTCGCCTTCCTGAACGTGCTGGAAGGATGTCGCGCGACGGGGGTGCGGCATCTGGTTTATGCGAGCACCAGCTCCGTGTACGGATTGAACGCGGTCATGCCGTTTTCGGAGCACCACGGTGTCGACCACCCCATCTCGCTCTATGGCGCCACCAAACGCGCGAACGAGCTGATGGCGCATAGCTACAGCCACCTGTTCGGGCTCCCGACCACGGGCCTCCGGTTCTTTACCGTGTACGGACCGTGGGGCCGTCCGGACATGGCCTTCTTCATCTTCACGAAGGCCATACTGGAAGGGCGTCCGCTCCAGGTCTTCAATCACGGTGAGTCAACCCGTGACTTCACCTACGTGGACGACATCGTCGAGGCCTTCACACGGGTGCTCGCCCGGCCACCGCGCCCCGAACCGGGCGCAGCGGACCGCCTCACCGATCCGGCCTCCAGCCCGGCCCCATTCCGGATCTACAACATCGGGCAGCAGGACCCGGTTCCGCTGATGCGTGTCATCGAACTCCTGGAGCAGGCATTGGGCCGCAAGGCCGTGAAGGAGTACCTGCCGGCGCAGCCGGGTGATGTCGCGAAGACCTGGGCCGAAGGTCTGGAACTCGAGCGGGCCACCGGTTTCAGGCCAGGGATCGGCGTCGAGGAAGGGGTCCCGAAGTTCGTGGCGTGGTACCGCTCCTATTACGGCCCCTGACCCGGCTTGCGGGCGCCAGCCCAACCCCCGCGCGGGAGGCACTCCACCGACGCGGACGTCGGGGTATCGGTCCGCGTGTCCTTGCCGCCGCTGAAGCGGCTGTCCGGCGACCGCTAGAATGCCACCGACGCCACGCGGACGGCGTTCGCCATCAGCGTGAACGTGATGTTCTTTGCCGGGAGGTGCGGGAACGTCGCGCCATCCACAAGGAACAGGTTCTCGTAATCCCGGCTCTGGCAGTGCGCACTCGTGGTAAGAGGGGCGGCAACCGCTGTCATCGGCAGCGTCCCGGCATAGTGCACGCTCGCACCCATCGGACGGATATGTACCATCCCCGGCGGGACGAGGCAGCCGAGGCTCCGCATGGCCGCCTTGACCTTCCTCAGCGCGTCAGCCACGCGGCTCCCTTCGCTGGCGTCCGGTTCGTAATGGATGCGCAGCCCGGGTACGGCATCGTCAGTCAGCTCGACGAAGTTCGCCTCGCGACGCGTATCCCTGAAGTTCACGTTGACCAGGCCGAGGGCCGCGTGGAGGGCCCTGAAGAGGAAGGTTGAGGAGGCCAGGTCAAGCGGAAGCCGCTGGATCAGCGGATGCACGAGCGCGGTCTTCAGCGTCGTGATCTGTCCATGCACGTAGTCGCTGGGCGACTCCCCCTCGAGCCCGAGGCCCAGCAGGTGGTACTGGTACGTCTCCGCCTTGAACTGGCGCCCAAGCATGCCCATGTTGACGAACGGAACGAGGGCCTGTCGATTGTCCATCAGGCCGCCCAGGCGGACGCGCTCGCCGGACTCCCGCAGGATGGTTTCGAGGAAGATTCTCGTGGACAACAGCGCCCCGGCGGCCAGAGCGACGCGATTCACGGGGAACTCCCGTTCAGTGGATTCGCCGAGCACCCGGCCGATCACCGATTGCACCCGACGGCCAGCCCCGATCCGGAGCGATCGCACCTCGATGCCCGGCACGTACTCGAACCCTGTATGGCGCAGGCACTCGCGCAACGTCTGGGAGGGCGTGTAGAGCGAACCGCCCGGGCACCCCCAGAGGCAGCGTCCAAGGTAGCTGCACGCGCGGCGGTCACCGGTGTCCCGGCTGAGCGTCGCAACCCGCGTGCGACCGAGGTACACCGAGCGGGCGTTGAGTCGGTCACGCACCTTTGCATACGAGGCCATCAGGTGCTCGGAGTGTTCGTCCAGACGGAGCCCGGGCTGCAGGTGTCGGTGCACCGGCAGGAAGCGCGCGAGGTCGTCGACCTCGCCGCTGATGCCGATGCGACGAGCGACCTCGTCGTACGCCTCCATCAGCTCAGAGTGCGGAAACGGGAAACTGGCGACCTCATCCTCGTTGAGAGGGTAGCAGCCCCCGGTCCAGACCTCGCCGAGCCCCCCCTGCGCAAAGGAGAAGAGAGGAGCGAACCCGGACGGCTGACTCCGGAAGCCATCCGGGGATGTGAAGACGAAGTCCTTCCCGGGAGGGATGCCGTAGTACTCCTCATCGACTCCCGGCAGCAGGACGCCTCCGAACCGGGACCCGAGGAAGTATGAGGTCGGGTCGTCCAGCCTGCTCTTGAGGCCGTTCAGGGGTTCTTCGGGGAGGATGGGCGCAGGCCCCGTGCGGCCGACGTCCAGCATCTGCACCCCGTACCCCCTGGCCAGGAGCGTCAGCGCAAAGTGCACGCCGCTCGCGCCCGAGCCGACGACGGTCACATCCGGTACGCTCATGCGATCCGCGGGCGCTCGCGCCGCAGGAGCCGAACCGGCACCAGGAGAACCAGGCCTAACGCCAACGCAAGCAGCGCCAACGCGCTGCGCAGTGCGACCCGGGCCATCACCGTGGGCACGCTGCCCCCGACGGCATGGTCAATGCGTGCCGAGTACGGTGCTCTGGTCTCGAGGATCGCCAGCAGCATCACGAGTCGCTTGCGCAGCGTAGAGCGGCGCGCGAACAGTGCGGCATAGGCGTCACTGCACCTCGCGGCCAGGACCCCGCGCCGGGCGATTCCCAGCATGGCCCGGTCGAACCCGGGACTGGGCGTCAAGGCGGGCACGACGCCTATGGCCGCCGCGTAGCGGTCCAGGATGAACGCATCCGGCGAGAGGCCGATGAGGTGCCTGGTGAAGGTCACGCACTCCCGGTCGACGGTCTCTCGGTCAGCGTCGACTCGGGTCCCGCCCAATACCAGGTCCTGCGCATCGACTCGCCCGAGCATCGCGCCGAGTGGCACCAAGCCGGGCGCGAGTTCGCGCTGGAGCCGGTTCGGCGTCGCCGTGCCGTCGAAACGGAATGACGAGAACTGCCCGGCGGTCACCGGCAGGACGCTCCCCATCCCGAGCCCCTCTGCGAGGCGCAACGGGATCTGGATGAGTGCGAGCGGGATCCGCAGGGAGCGACCGCGACGGCCGGTTCGGGCCATGCGCAACTGCTGGAGCAGCTCACCGACGGCCACCACGTCGGGGCCACCCACCTCGAAGGTCTCGCCCGCGAACCAGCCGAGCTTCACGACGGTACGGATCGCTCGCACCACGTCGTCCACTGCGACCGGCTGCACACGCGCGACTCCGGTCCCGGGCTGGAGGATGACGGGAGCGGCAGCGAGGGCCGAGAGTGAACGGAGCACGGGAGCCCCCGTCCCGAAGACCATCGTCGGCCTGACGATCGCAAACTGCAGGCCTGATCCAGCGATCAATGCCTCCGCCTGCTGCTTGGCCTCGGCGTAGGCGTACCCGCGGGTCACCGGGAATCCGGCGGCGATCGAGCTGACGAACAGGAGCCGCGCGGTGCCCGTGTCGGCGCAGGCACGCAGCAGCGTCCGCGTTCCTTCGATGGTGGTCGTGACGTGGGTCCTGGCAGATGCGGCGCCAGTCGCTGCGGCCAGGTGGACAACGAGATCGCAGCCCTTCAGGGAGTCGACCCAGGATTCGGGACGCAGGAGGTCCCCATGGACCACCTCGATCCCCGGTTCGGCCGTGAGCGACGCCGAGCGGTCGAGCGCCACGACCTGATGTCCGTCCGCGACCAGTGCCGGAAGGAGCGTCCG
The DNA here is from genome assembly GCA_013360595.1 of Gemmatimonadaceae bacterium. Classification (GTDB taxonomy): domain Bacteria; phylum Gemmatimonadota; class Gemmatimonadetes; order Gemmatimonadales; family Gemmatimonadaceae; genus JABWBJ01. Next base: position 11,390 of record JABWBJ010000031.1, read on the forward strand.
GCCAATGAACCCGCTGCCCCCGGTGACGAAGATCCGCGTCACGATTCCTGTCGCGCTTCGTCGACCTGGCCGACGCGTTCCTGGATCACGTACATCGGGCGAGGCTTGACCTCGGTGAACACGCGCCCGAGGTACTCGCCGAGGATACCGAGACAGATGAGCTGGACACTCCCGAGGAAGAGCATGGCTACCATGATCGTCGCCCATCCCTCGACCGTGTGCCCGAGGGCCCGCTGCACGAACACGCTCAGCAGGTACAGGACCGCCAGGAGCGCGGCAACGTAGCCCATCCACGTCGCGAGCTTCAGCGGCGCGGTGGAGAATGACGTGATCCCGTCGAAGGCGAACTTGACCATCTTGCCGAGCGGGTACTTGGTGACGCCGGCCGTCCTCGCCTGACGGTGATACGTGACGCCCGTCTGCCGGAACCCCACCCAGCTGACCAGCCCGCGTACGAAGCGGTCCTTCTCCCGGAGCAGCTTCAACTGGTCGACCATCCGACGGCTCATGAGCCGGAAATCGCCCACGTTGGCTGGTATCTGGACGTTGGTGATCCGGCCAAGCAGGCGATAGAAGATGGATGCGGTCATCAGCTTCATGGCGGTCTCGCCGTCGCGCTCGGAACGCACGCCGTACACGACGTCAAAGCCGTCGCGCCACTGCTCCACCATTGGGACAATGACCTCGGGGGGGTCCTGGAGGTCCGCGTCGATGACCACGACGCAGTCGCCACGAGCCTCGTCCACCCCCGCCGTAATCGCGATCTGGTGGCCGAAGTTGCGGGAGAAGCGCAGCACGCGCACCGATGCATCGGCGCGCGCCAGCTCCCGCAGGATCTCGTACGAGCCGTCGCTGCTTCCGTCATCGATGAAGATGAGCTCGTGCCGCATGCCGTTCAGGCCATTGAGGACCATCGAGGTCCTTTCGTGGAACGTGCGGATGATCTCGGCCTCGTTGAAGACGGGGACGACGACGGAGATGAGGTCGCCGCCGGTTCGCGCGTTTGTCATGAAGAAGCCTCCAGCCGGGCGCCGGCGCGCCAGAGCATCCAGCAGGCCCCGAGGGTCAGTGCCAGGATCGTGGAGGGCACCCACCAGGTCCCGAGCCAGGGATTCGCCGGATCACTCGTGAGGCTCAGCACGCGATACCAGGGGAGTTGCGGGCCCTCCTCGACAAGCATGCGCCACGAGCGGCCGACCGGCTCCCGGTACACGGTCAGGACCCAGGAGTGCAGCACTGCCGCCGTGACGATCACTCGGCGAAGCGCCGGGCGGAACCGGGTCCAGTGATCCGCGATCGCCACCATCAGGAACGGCACAAGAGGAACCAGGTATCGGAAGCCGCTGTTGAACTGCAGGCGGGAGTACTGATTCGCCGACGCAAACAGCAGGAAGACCACCCAGGTCACGGCCAGCCAGCGCCGCTCGAATCGTGGCAACACCGGGTCCCCCGCGGGGCGCTGCCGCAGGGGTACGAGCGCCAGCAGGAGAACCGGCGCCCACGTGTACATGCCGAACGACGGGTCGAGCAGGTTCATGACGAACAGTTGGGGGTCGGGCAACGTGAACCCGCGCATGCCCTCGCCGACGTAGATGTTCTGGTCCGGCATCCAGGCCTGCCCCGGCAGGAAGGGGTTCCCGTACATCGCCCACTGGGTGTAGAGCAGGAAAGCAATCGGGGGAAGCGTGCCCGCGACAAACGCGAGTGATTCCCGCAGCGCCACGGCAAGACCCCCTGAGCGCACGCGGTCGAGGACGAGGTACGCGAACAGCAGGGGAAGGATGATGACCCCGATGTAGTCCGTCGCGAGGGTCATCCCGGCGAATACGCCCGCCGCCGCCCGTCGCCGGCCGGAGACCACCTCCACCCCCGGCTGACGCCATAACATGACGAAGGACGCGAACATCCCGAACATGACGAACATGTTGTGGTTGAGCGTCGAAGTCCTGAAGAAGAGCGGCGTGCCGAATCCGATAAGGAACGTCAGGACCGTCGCGTGATCGACGTCAAGTCCGCGTCGACGCAGGACCCGGAAGAAGCACACGAGGAACCCCGCCGTGAGCGGTGCCATGAAGAACACCGATGTCACCACGGTCGCGGCGGCCTTGACGAGCTCGAAGAACTGCTGCCGCAACGGCTTGTCGATCCGGTATTCCGTCCGCCGTACCCCTTCGCGCGCAATGGTCCGTTTGCGGTAGTCCTCGAGGGCGTCGAGGACCGGATCGAAGATGAAGAGGGGGACGGCCGCCAGGACCGAGACGAAGACCTGGTTCCCGATTACGGAATGGCCGTTCGAGTGAACGAAGATGTCGGCGTGGAATCCCTGGTACTCGTCCACGAACAACGTGCCGTGCTCGGCGATCGTGAACGCGGGGTAGTGCTCCCGGACGACGTTCGTGGTAAAGTGGACCGCGTACAGGATCCACGAGACAACAAACACGCGCGCGCCGCGTCCGGCGAGGAACCGCGGGGCCCTCATACCGCCGGCCTCGCCTGGTTCGATGCCTGACGACGGAGCATCGTGGCGATGCCGCCGCCGACCAACCCGCCGGTGATGATCACAACCTCGAACACGAGTCCGGTGGCGACGGCCGCCACGGCACCAACGCCGAAGGGAGCGAACAGCGCCGCCTGGGCTGCCTCGCGCACGCCGATGCCACCCTGGGTAATGGGCATGAGGCCGGCCATCTTCGCCAATGGCCACACGAAGAGCCAGACGTGGAACGGGATGTCTATGCCCATCAGGAGGCCCAGCCGCCAATTGAGTGCCACGAGGAGGCTCTGCAGTGCCAGGCCCAGGAGGAGCGAGACCGCCAGCGCGCGGGGCTGTCTGGCGGTGGCCCTGATCGCCGCGCGAACCCGCACCAGCAGACGCCGGCCCTTTCGCGGCACCAGCCGCACGGGGAAGAACCGCATCACGGCGATTCCGGCGGCCACGCCGCCGATCAGGATGACGGCGAACATGGTGAAGACGCGGCGACTCTCGTCGTCGAGCGCCCGTGGCGCCAGCAGCACGCCGATGCCGGCCAGAACCCCCAGGCCGATGACGTCCTGCACCCGGTCAACGAGGCTGCCCAGGAGCAGGGCGCTTCTCGACCGCACGTGTGACATGGCCACCCCGGCCCGGACGATATCGCCGCCGACAATGGAAGGCAGGAACAGGTTCCCGAACAACCCCCAATAATACGCCTGGGCGGCGCGTTGCGTGCCCAGGTCGGCCCCGGCCGCGTTGACCAGCAAGCGCCACTTGGCCACTCCGATCAGGTGGGCGGCGAGGTACGCGGCGACGGCCACCGGCCAGGTGGCCGCCGGCA
>JABWBJ010000032.1 GCA_013360595.1 Gemmatimonadaceae bacterium
ATTCCTGGGCTACATTCAAATGTCCCTCCGGGACACAACACCTACGGCACCGCACGAATCCACAGTCCTTTCCCTCACGGGTCCTGCATCCGGCTCACGCGGAATCCGCGGGAGCACACGGAAAGCAGGAATACACAGAATAGAAGGTGCGCGATCACGCTTGCCAGCCAGTACGGTGTATACAGAAAGTACGGGTCCTCGCTCATCTGCCGGAACCAGTTCCGGCCGCTGAAGTAGTCGAACTGTTCGAGATTGTCAAAGAACGCCGTCAAGGGGGAGAAGAACGCGATGAACGAATAATACGTATTGGTGCCTTTCTGGGTGAGCATGTTCATATCCGTAAAGAGGGCAATAAGGTAGAATCCGAACAAGACCGTCCAGGAACAGATGTACCCGAGCAGAATGGCGGTCGGCGTACTTTCCCGGCAGGGGACCGGGAGGGTTCGGGAGCGAATGGTCGGCAGCAGGGATTCCGGTGAAGAGGTCAGCAGCAAAAACTGGCCCCAGGGAGGTGGCTCTTCCAGAGTCTTCAGCAGGAGATTTGCGACGGTCGGATTGAACTGCTCAGCCTGATCGAGAATGACGATCTTGCGCGCTCCCCGCTGCGGCGAGGATTGCATCCGTTCCAAAAGCTCCCGGGCTTCTTCGGCCAGCAACTCACGGGGACGCGAAAACACCATGACATCCGGATGAGTCCCTATGCGAATCAGATGCGCATCCGACGCCGCCGGATCGTAGGTCAGGTCCCAGACCAGCTGGTTCACCCCGGCCTCGCGCGAGCCGTTGCGAAGCGTGCGGACCACCTTCCCGCCGGCGTCCGAGATCGTCGCCACCACCGGCTGCTGGCTCGTCGCCTTCAGCCAGTACCGGATCACGGCGCCGTTAGGCGGATTCTCTCCAACCCAGTGTTTCTGCCCCAGGTTGCCGTCACTGGCCCACATGACCCACCGCGTGGCCGGCCGGATGTCGAAGACGTACGCGTCGCTCGCCATCGCCTGGCCCAGCTGCTGCAGGGGGGTGATGTCGTCCAGGATGTAGAGGCCGCGCCCGTGCGTGGCGATGATGAGGTCGTTCTCGCGCGGATGAATCAGCAGGTCACGGACCGGTGCTGCCGAGAGGCCGTTGCGGATCGAGTGCCACCGGGTGCCGCGATCCCAGGAAGCGAAGATGCCGAACTCGGTGCCGAGGAAGAGCAGGTTCGGGTTCCGCGGGTCCTGCCGGACCACGTGCACCCACCCGCGCGGCGGCAGGTTGCCCGTGATGCGGCGCCAGGTCTGGCCGTAGTCGGTGGTCATGTAGGCGTACGGCGTGTAGTCGCCCGTCTGCCAGTGACTCGCCGCGACGAAGGCGGTGGCGGCGTCGTGCGGCGAGGCGTCGACGGTGGAGATCCACGCGTTGGGCGCGATCCCCGGCAGATTCCGCGCCGTATTGGTCCAGGTGCGCCCGCCGTCGCGCGTCACCTGCACGTTGCCGTCGTCGGTTCCCGCCCAGATGACGTTCGGATCCTTCGGCGACGGCGCGATGCTCAGCAGCGTGCTGTGGAACTCGGCGGCCGTGTTGTCGGTGACGATGTCGCCGCCTGACGACTTCTGCTTGGACTTGTCGTTGGTGGTGAGGTCGGGGGAGATCACCTCCCACGACTGGCCGTGGTTCCGGGAGCGGAAGACCACGTTGCCGCCGAAGTAGACCGTGGAGGGATCCTGCGGCGAGAGCGCGATCGGCGCATTCCAGTTGAACCGGTACCGGTGCAGCTCGAGCGCGTCTCCCGCGGAGCCGACGCGGTTCGGGTCCGGGTGAATCGAGCGCTGGTCGCCGGTACGGAGGTCGGTGATGACGATGTTCCCGCCCTGCGACGCCGAGTACACGAGCCAGGGACGCGCCAGGTCCGGGACGGCGAAGAACCCGTCGCCGCCGCTGATCGTCACCCAGGCGTTCTTCCGGTTGCCCTCGGGGCTCAGCGTGCGGCTGGGCCCGCACCAGTGTCCGTTGTCCTGGAGTCCGCCGCACAGGTTGTACGGCTTCTCCATGTCGTAGTTGACGTGGTAGAACTGCGTGAAGGGGACGGTGTTCGGCACGTCCCAGGTGCGGCCGGCGTCGTAGCTGACCTGCCAGCCCCCGTCGCTCCCCTCGACGATGTAGTCGGGATCGGTCGGGTCGATCCACATGGCCTGGTGGTCGCCGTGGACGCCCTGGCCGATGGTGCGGAACGTGCGGCCGCCGTCCTCGCTCTTGTACAGGCCGCCGGAGAGCGCATAGACGACGTTCGGATTGCGCGGGTCCACCCGGATGTCGGCGTAGTAGAACGGGCGGAAGTTGATGTTCCGGTCGCGGCTCACCATCTGCCACGTGGCGCCGGCATCTTCGGAGCGCCAGAGTTCGCCCTCGTCCACGGTCTCGGTGATCATGTAGACGATATCGGGGTTGGCGCGGTGGACCGCGACGCCGATGCGGTCCATGGGCGTGCGCGGGAGGCCGCGCGTGTTCCCGGGTCCGGAGAGTCTCGTCCAGGTCTCCCCGCCGTCGCTCGACTTGTACAGCGCGGTCTCTCCGCCGCCGGACGTGAAGAACCAGGGCCAGCGCTGGTGCGTGTACATCCCCGCGTAGACGATGTTGGCGTTGTCGGGGTCGATGTCGACGTCGGAGCATCCGGTCAGCGTGTCGCGATACAGGATGCGCCGCCACGTCCGCCCGCCATCGGTGGTCTTGAAGAGGCCGCGCTCCTCGTTAGGTCCCCACGTCTTCCCCAGCGCGCACACGTACACCACGTCGGGATTGCGGGGGTCGACCCGCATCCGTGGCACCTTTTCGGTGTGCTCGAGCCCGATCTTCTTCCAGGTGCGGCCGGCATCGACCGACTTGTACACCCCGTCGCCGACCGAGGCCGAGTTGCGCGGGTTCCCCTCGCCCGTGGCCAGATACAGGATGTTCGGGTCGGAGGGGGCGATGACCAGGTCGCCGATCGAGGCGTTGTCCTGGTCGTCGAAGAGATGCGTGAAGGTGACGCCGCCGTTGGTGGTCTTCATCAGTCCACCGGCCGCGGAGCCGATGTAGAAGACGTTCCGGTTCCCGGGGACGCCCACGACCATCGGGATGCGCCCGGCCTGATTGGCGGGGCCGATGGACCGCCAGCGCAGCCGGGCGATCGCGGTCAGCTCGGCCGATTCCTTGAGCGAGGCGGCCGGCGCGGCCGTGGTGGCGGCTGGCGGTGCACCGGAGCGTTGGGCCGCGAGTGGCGCCGCTGGGACGGTGCTGATCGTGAGCGCGAGGCCGAGAGCGAGAGCGCGCGAGGCGTGATTGGTCATGGAGTCGCCGAGGTGGAGTTCATCGCTGCCCCACGTGGTGGCGGACACCGGGGGCCGTGGCCCCAATCTTGGACCGGCCAGGCCGGAGTGGCTAGAGGAGAATCGCCTCTGGCGGAGGGCGGCCTTGCCATCGCGCCCGCCAGTGAAACGCCGCCACACCTCCTCTCCGAGAGCCTGGTGGTCGGCGAGGCCAGGGAACCACATCCGTGTCCGAAATGGTCTCCACCGGAGCCGCCACTCGCATGCCATGCGGAGCGCTTCGGTAAACCGCGGGCCCACACGACCTCCGCGACAGTAGTTCCCGATGGATTACTGCGGCCCACCTTCCGCCAGACCCGAGAACCGTTCGAAGAAGGTGCCGAGCCTCTCCAGGACAGCCCGCTTCCTGGCCGCGTGCCCGCCCCCGGGGTCGAAACGCGACATGGGAGGCAGGATCGCTGTGATCGCAGTCCCTGTCGACGGGATCGACCCATCGCGGAACGCACTTTCGACAAAAGACCGTGTCTCCGCCGGGTTCAATCCCTCCTCGTGAATGATGCGTTCCAGCTCCGCGGTACGCCGAGCCACGACGAAGGCAAGCCAGGCAGCGTCCACCCGCTCGGTTATGGAGACCGAGTCCACGAACTGATCGATCAGGTCCTTCTTGCTCCGCAGCGACGGACTGGACGCCACTGCCCGTTCGATGGTCGCCCGCAGTTCCCTGTCCTCGCCCGTCCCCCTGGCCTTCAGGTACTGCTCGACGAGCATGAGGATGTAGTCGACGTTCACCTCGACCTGCTTGATCAGCTCGATCTCGAAGACCACATCGTCGTTGATCGACTCCTTCTCGGCCGCGGCCTGGGCACGGAAGTCGGCGTACAGATTAAGGTAGACGCTCTGGTAGTCCTGGAGCTCCCGCGTGCTTAACAGCTCCCGACCGGCGAAGTCGTCGAAGGCGGTCAGGATGTTCCGGAGCCGGAGAATGGCACTGAACGCCTGGACGAAATCCCTCTGGGCGCGCTCGCCTACGATCGGGGCGCCGAGCGGGAACCGCGCCAACACCTCGGAGACCAGATCCTCGTACTCCGCGTAGTACTCCCGGAATGGCCTGAGGAGCACGATGCCCTTCGCGTCCTTGTTGCCAAACAGCGCAAGGGCGTCGTTGGTGGCTTGCTCCAGATCTCTGAAGCTGACGATGTTGCCGTACGTCTTGACCGTGTTCAGGATGCGGTTCGTTCGCGAGAACGCCTGGATCAATCCGTGCGCCCTCAGGGTCTTGTCCGCCCAGAGCGTATTGAGCGTCGTCGCGTCGAAACCGGTCAGGAACATGTTCACCACGATCACGAGGTCGATCTCCCGCCTCTTCAGACGCAGCGACAGGTCCTTGTAGTAGTTCTGGAACTTGTCGGCCGAGGTGTCGAAGCTGGTGCCGAAGAGTGCGTTGTAGTCCCGGATGGCGCCGTCCAGGAAGTCGCGCGAGTCCTGATCCAGTCCGTCGGTTTCAAACTGCTCCTCATCCAGCAGCCCGCCCGCGATCTCCTCGTTGGCGGCGAAGCTGTAGATCAGGCCGACCTTGAGTCGGCGGGCGGCCGGGACGTCCTGCTGCTGGCGGGCGAACTCCGAGTAGTAGCGCCTGGCCGCGTCGATCGACGCCGTCGCGAACAGCGAATTGAAGCCGGCCAGGCGACGCCCTTCGTGGTGGTACGCGGCACTCCGCTTCGTCTTCTGGTCGAAGTGCTCACGGATGTAACCCACGACCTGCGCGATCCGCTCCGGGGCCAGCAGGGCGCGCTCGGTGTCGATCGCCGGCACCTTCTTGTCCCGGATGTGCGGCGCCGCCTTGATCGTGTTGATGTAGTCGATCCGGAATGGCAGAACGTTCTTGTCGTTGATCGCGTCAACGATGGTGTACGTGTGCAGGCGCTCCCCGAACGCCTGCTCGGTCGTGCGCAGCTGCGGCGAGCCGCTGGTACCGGCGTTGTCGGCAAAGATCGGCGTCCCGGTGAATCCGAACAGGTTGTACCGCCGGAAGGCGCTGGTAATCTCGATGTGCATGTCGCCGAACTGGCTGCGGTGGCACTCGTCGAAGATGACCACGACGTGCTGGTCGTAGACCGGATGCTTGCGGTTAAGGTCCACGAACCGGCTCAGCTTCTGGATGGTGGTGATGATGATGCGGGCGCCCGGGTCCTCGAGTTGCCGCTTCAGGACCGCCGTCGACGTGTTGGAGTTGGCGGCACCCTTCTCGAAACGCTCGTACTCCCGCATCGTCTGGTAGTCCAGGTCCTTCCGGTCCACAACGAAGAGGACCTTGTCGACGTGCGGCAGTGCCCGCGCCAGCTGCGCCGCCTTGAAGCTGGTCAGCGTCTTGCCGCTCCCCGTGGTGTGCCAGACGTACCCGCCCGCCTCCAGGTCCCCCAGGTGCCGGTGATTCGTTGCCGTCACGATTCGCTGCAGGATTCTCTCGGCGGCGGCAATCTGGTACGGACGCATCACCAGCAGCTTCCGGTCCACGTCGAAGACGCAGTACTTCGTGAGGATGTTCAGCAGGGCGTGCTTCGCGAAGAAGGTCTTCGTGAAATGCGCCAGGTCGGTGATGGCCCCGTTCCCTGCGTCTGCCCACCAGGACGTGAACGCGAAGCTGTTGGACGTGTGTCGGCGACCGCGCTTGCCACGCAGCTCGGCCAGGTGGCCGTCGCGGACCGTGTTGCTGTAGTACTTGGTGAGGGTGCCGTTGCTGATCACGAACAGCTGGACGTACTCGAACAACCCTGTACCCGCCCAGAAGCTGTCGCGCTGGTAGCGGTCGATCTGGTTGAAGGCTTCCCGGATGTCCACCCCGCGGCGCTTGAGCTCCACGTGCACCATCGGGAGCCCGTTCACGAGGACGGTCACGTCGTAGCGATTGGATCGCCGACCCTCCGCCTCGTACTGGTTGATGACCTGCAGGACATTGTTGTGGATGTTCTGCTTGTCGATCAGGTAGATGTTGCGGCTCGTGCCGTCGTCGCGCGTGAGGACCTGGATGTGGTCTTCCTGGATCCTGGCGGTCTTCTCGATGATGCCCTCGTTCGCGCCCGCGATGTGCTGTGGGAAGAAGCGGTCCCACTCGGCCTCCGAGAACCGGAGCTTGTTCAGCGCCTCCAGTTGCCGCCGCAGGTTGGCGATGAGCTCTGCCTCACTGCCGATGGCCAGGTATTCGTATGCCTGTTGCTCCAACTGGTCGATAAGGCGGCGCTCGAGGTCGGCCTCGCTTTGCCATGCCGTCTCCCGGACCGTTTCGGGGACGAACTCGGCCACCACCGTGCTCTCGTCGGAGAGTGCGATGGGTTCGTAGCGCAGGGGCGACTTCTCGCTCACGACGTCCCCGTTACCCAGTGCGTGACTGGCTTGGACAGGAACTCCGCTAACCCGATGCCATCCCCGCCAACGAGGAGCGATCGGTGGGGCCGGAACGCCTCCGTGAAGGCTGACAGGCCCGGGTGCGCCTGCGGCGCGCGCCCGCTCTTGACCTCGATGGCGGTCAGGCGGCGCCCGGCCTGGACGACGAAGTCCACCTCGTGATTACGGTCGCGCCAGTAGTGGACCGTGCATTCGCCGCGGAGCGCCGCGTTGGCCAGGTGCGCTCCGACGGCCGACTCCACCAGGTGACCCCAGAACTCGCGATTGGTGCGTGCGTCGTCCAGCGCGAGTCCGCTCGTGGCCGTCATGAGGGCGGTGTTCAGCACCTGCAGCTTGGGACTTGAGCCACGGCTCCGCGCCACGTCGCCCGCGTACTTGGGAACGCCACAGACCATTCCCGCGCCCGCGAGGAGGTCCAGGTAATGAGCCAGGGTGGTCGTGTTCCCGGCGTCCTGCAGTTGCCCCAGCATCTTGGTGTACGACAGCACCTGCCCCGAGTAACGGCAGGCCAGCTCGAAGAGCCGGCGGAGGAGGGCGGGCTTGTCCACGCGCGTGAGGAGAAGAACGTCGCGGGCGATGGCGGTCTCGATGAGGCTGTCGAGGATGTAGCGCCTCCACCGCCCGGGGTCCTGGATCAGCGGCGCTGCGCCCGGATAGCCGCCATAGTAGATGAACTCTTCCAGGGTCCACCCAAAGGCCGCCTGCATCTCCCCGAGCGACCAGTGAGACAACGTAATGGTTTCGAAGCGGCCGGCGAGGCTCTCGGTCAGGCCCTGCGCAATGAGCAGGGGGGCAGAGCCGAGCAGGACGACCTTGAGCGGGCGCCGGGCGCGAGTGTCCTCGTCCCAGAGGCGCTTGGTCGTTTCCGACCACCCGGGAATCTTCTGGATCTCGTCCAGGACCAGGACGGCGCCGGCATTGCCAGCGACGTCGAGGCGGGCGGCGTCCCATTGCTGAACGATCCACTCGGCGCCGCGGAGCGTGGGTTCATCGGCGCTCGCGTAGCGCACCGGGGCCTTCAGTGACTCGACGGCCTGCTGGACCAGGGTGGACTTGCCCACCTGGCGGGGGCCGGTCACGGCCTGGATGAACCGACGCGGTTGGCGGAGTCGGGCCGCGAGCACGGCTGCCTGCGGGCGTTGGTAGGGGGTGCGCGCTTTGCTCACAGTATTGAGTATTTTTACTCAATGTCCTGAGCAAGGCAAGGTCAGGCGGCGGGGCGGAAGGTGAGGAGGCGGTCTCGGTAGTACTCGTATTGCTTGCGCCGGGCCTGGAGTTCGGCGGGGAGGCCGATGGAGAGGTCGTTCACCAGGGCGTCGAACTTGTCGAGGATCTCGACGACACGATGTTGCTCCTCGAGGGACGGGACAGCAATCGGAAAGTTCTTGATGAGGCCCGCATTCAGATCAGATCTCGCGCCTTGGCCGAGCGCTTTCAAGCGCTCGTACTCCTTGCTGACCCAGTGGAACACGTACCGATAGCTGGCCTTGCCCGAATCGATCTCAAGGTTACAGCAGTGTTGATTCGTAGTCAGGGGAATCCTGTTGATCGCCGAACGACCAGCGGTGGCTCCTGAGATCGCTATGATCACGCAATTAGCCGGTATCCACTTCGCGGACGACTCTGCAAGGCCCTTCTCGGTGATCTTTACCTCCGTGTCGTAGATGTCCGTGTAACGAACCTCCTGTGTGCGCAGCCACGGGATGGTGCCGCCGTAGTAGTCCGGACGTGTGGCAAGCGGAGTTCCACCGGAACTCACTGACAGGCTGATCTCATTCAGCGTTGTCCATCGGATGTTGCTTGCTTGCTTGCTTGCTTGCTTAGACCGCCGTCACCGAAGGTTAGCAGTGCGTTCCGGTAGTATTCGTACTGCGTGCGCCGCGCCTCCAGCTCCGCCTCCAGCTCCGCCTCCAGCTCCGTGAAGTTGTCGAGCAGCTGCCCGATCGCCTGCTGAACAGCAAGAGGTGGCACCGGGATCCTCACAGTGGCCAGACTCTCCCCGGAGATACGGCGAACCTTGGTTCCGGTAATGTGCGGTTTCTTCTGGCTCTGGAACTGATCGGTCTGGAAGAAATAGGCCACGAACTTCGGGTCCAGTTCATGCCGAAAGATGTAGGCGTCCCCGCTTATGGCGACCTCCTCGGGACCGAGCCAAGCGACCGCCTTGGCCAGCGCCTCGTCGTCCTCGCTCGTCGTCGCGATAACCAGGTCACCGGTTCGGGCACGCCGAAGGCGCGCGGCCATCTCAGGACTCACGAACGTCTTGGTGCTCGTCGTCCAGACGCCGTAGTGAGTGTGCACTTGGCCGTAGTGAATGCAGCCGACACCAGAATCCGTGAAGTCCTTCTTCTGAAGGCCGTTGCCACGAATGAAGGTCCCCACCTCTCCCAGCTTCTTGAACTCGACGCCGGCGGGGCTCAACTGCCTGACCAGAGAAATCAGGTCTCTCACGACTCACCAGCCTCAAGGTCCGCCACGATCGCATCGATCGCGGTTCGCAACTGCTGCTGACGTACGACGATCCGCCCGATGTTGGCGTTCAGCGCCCTGATATCGATCTTCTCGCTCGTGTCCTCCTGCTCAACCCAGGACGAGACTGAGATGTTGTATCCCTTCCCCGCGATCGCGCTGTTCTCCACCAGCCGCGCGAAATGGGGAATGTCCTGCCGCGCGGTAAACGCATCCAGGATCTTCTGCCGGTTCGCCTCCGTGAGCTTGTTCTTGTTCCCGAATCTGACAAACTCCGCCGACGCATCGATGAACAGCGTCCGGTTGTCGCGCTTCGACTTCTTCAGCACGACAATGCAGGTCGCGATCGTCGTCCCGAAGAACAGGTCCGGCGGCAACTGGATCACCGCGTCCACGTAGTTGTTGTCGATGAGGTACTGCCGGATCTTCTGCTCCGCCCCGCCCCGATAAAGCACGCCCGGGAACTCGACGATCGCCGCCGTCCCGTTCACGGCCAGCCACGAGAGCATGTGCAGCGTGAACGCGAGGTCGGCCTTGCTCTTGGGGGCGAGCACACCGGCCGGCGCGAAGCGCGGATCATTGATCAGCAACGGGTTGGCGTCGCCGTCCCACCTGATCGAGTACGGCGGGTTGGAGACGATGGCCTCGAACGGCTCGTCGTCCCAGTGCGCCGGATCCGTCAGCGTGTCGCCAAGCGCGATGTCGAACTTCTCGTAGTTCACATCGTGCAGGAACATGTTGATCCGGCACAGGTTGTACGTGGACAGGTTGACTTCCTGGCCGAAGAAACCCTTCCGGACGCTGTCTGGCCCTAGCACCTTGGCAAACTTCAACAGCAGCGAGCCGGAGCCGCACGCCGGGTCATAGACCTTGTTCACCGACCTCTTCCCCACCACGGCGATGCGTGCCAGCAGCTCCGACACCTCCTGAGGCGTGAAGAACTCGCCACCTGACTTTCCTCCAGACGCGGCGTACATGGTCAGGAGGTACTCGTAGGCGTCCCCGAACGCATCGATGGTATTGTCGGAGAACGTGCCGAGGTTGAGGTCCCCGATGGCATCGAGCAGCTTCACGAGCCTGGCGTTCCGCTTGGGTACCGTCGGCCCGAGCTTAGAGCTGTTGACGTCCAGGTCGTCGAAGAGGCCCTTGAAGTCGTCCTCGCTGTCGGCGCCGACCGCCGAAGCCTCGATGGACTTGAAGACCTTGCTCAACGTCTCGTTGAGGTTGGCGTCGTGCCGGGACCGCTTTCGCACGTTGGCGAACAGGTGCGACGGCAGGATGTAGAAGCCCTTCTCCTTGACCGTCTCCTCGCGCCCCAGCTTCGCCTGCCGGTCACTCAGGGCTGCGTAGTCGAAGTCCTTCTGGCCGGCCTTCCGTTCCTGCCGGTTCAGGTAGTCGGTCAGGTTCTCCGAGATGAAGCGGTAGAACAGCATCCCGAGCACGTAGCTCTTGAAGTCCCAGCCATCTACGCTGCCACGGAGGTCGTTGGCGATGCGCCAGATGGTCTTATGGAGCTCGGAGCGCTCGGACTCCTTCGTGTTGTTCACACCAGACAGTCTGAGGTGGGCGAGAATCGGGTCGCGGAAGATTACGCCGCGGTCCCGACTCCTTCAAGAAAGCACCTCACTCGCCGGGCTCGTGGGCGCACTTCAGGCGGCTCCCAGCACCTTCCGGCTCGTATCCTCGAAGTACATGATCAGCACCGCCCCCGCCAGGAAGAACGCCGACGTCAGCGCCAGCGCCGACCCGATGCCCACGTTCGGCAGCGTGGCCACGTAGCCGATCGTGTACGGCGCGAGCGCACCGAGCCCGCGACCCAGGTTGTACGTCAGCCCCTGCCCCGTCGCCCGAACCGCCGTCGGGAACAGCTCGGCCAGGAAGGACCCGAACAGGCTGAAGTACCCGTAGCCGACGAAGCCCAGCAGCGGGCCTAACGCCATCAGGATCCCCGGGCTTCGCGCCATCTGCCCGTACAGCGGCACCAGCACCGCCGCCGTCACCAGGTACAGCACGAACGTCCGGCGGCGCCCGAGCTTGTCGGCGATGAACCCGAACGAGTTGTACCCGAGGTACGCCCCGATCTGCACCGGGATGATCCACCCCGCCGACCGCACGATCGACATCCCCGCCCCGCCCTGCTCCACCGGCCGCGCCAGAAAGCCCGGCAGCCAGAAGAAGAGGCCCCAGTTGGCGAACTGCACGCACGCCGAAAGCAGCGTCGCCATCACCGTCTTCACGCGATACTCCGGCCCGAACAGCACCGCGAAGGCGCCGCGGCGCTCCGCGCTCGGCGCCTGGCGCCTCACCCACGCTTCCGGCTCCTTCACGCTCTTCCGGATCCAGAGCGTCAGCAACGCCGGCAGCACGCCGATCGCGAAGAGCCAGCGCCACGCTTCCGGGCCCAGGTTCATCTTGCCCAGCACCAGTGCGGCCAGCAGCGCGGCAGCGATGTACCCGAGCGCCCACCCGCTCTGCATGATGCCGATCGCGCGCGTGCGGTGCGCCGCCGGCCAGGTTTCGCTCACCAGCACCGCCCCCGAGGCCCATTCGCCCCCCATCCCGAAGCCGAGCAGCACCCGCCACGCCATCAGCTGCCAGAGACTCTGCGAGGTCGCCGCTCCCAACGAGCAGACCGAGAAGATCAGGATCGTGGCCATGAGGGCGCGGGTGCGGCCGGCACGGTCCGCCACCACGCCGAAGATGATCCCCCCGACCGCCGACGTGATCAGGGTGACGGTTCCGAGCAGCCCGGCCGTTCCATCATCGAAACCGAAGTACGCCTTGAGCTGCCCGATCGCCATCACGTACAGCAGGAAGTCCATGGCGTCGAGCATCCAGCCCAGCTTGGCCGCGGCCAGGGCGCGCCACTGGTCCCTGGTGATGCCGCGATACCAGGGTCCGTCCGCCACCGGCGCCGTCATTCGGCCTCGGCCAGCAGCGCCTGCAGGTCGAGCGGCGACGTGTACATGTGCAGCGCCCCGTCGGGGGTGCGCGGCCACTCGACGCGCGGCCGGTCGCGGTACAGCTCGATCCCGTTATGGTCAGGATCGGCCAGGTAGATGGCCTCGCTCACGCCGTGGTCGCTCGCGCCCTGCAGCGGCACCCCGGCATCGATCACCCGCTTCACGATCGTGGCGAGGTCCTTCCGCGACGGCAGCCGGATGGCCACGTGATACAGTCCCGTGGTGCGCGGGGACGGCGGCCCGGCATCGCGGCTGTGCCAGGTGTTGAGCCCGATATGGTGATGGTACCCGCCCGCCGACACGAACGCGGCCGAATCACCGAGCGTGGCCATGAGCTCGAAGCCGAGGATCCCGCAGTAGAAGTCCAGCGCGCGGTCGATGTTCGAGACCTTGAGGTGGACGTGACCGATGTCGGTCCCCGCCGGGATGGTGCCGGCGGCGGCGTGGCGGGCGTTGAGAGGGTGCATGGGAGCGGAGACGAAAGGCTGGCGACACGAACCCGCCGGCCGCGGAGGCCGGTGCTGCGGCAACGGAACGACGACACGCGCGAGCGCGTGCGAGATGGGCCATCGGGGCTGGCGACGCTGCGCAACCGTGGGCCGGGAGCGCGGCGGGCCTACGAATCGTACCGGGAGCCCGGGTCGGCACAAGGTGTACGGACCGACCCCGGCGATGCGTTCGGGCCCTCACGAAGTAGATTGCGTCGGGACCATCCCGGAGCACACCCATGACCTCGGATGCCATCGACCGGCGCCACTTTCTCCGCGACGCCGGCGCCACGCTGGCGGCAGGCGTCGCCCTGCCCGCGGCGGACCTCGCCCGGTTCCCGGCGCCGGCGGTCCACGCGCGATCGGCGGTCAAGCCGGTCGTCATCGCCGACTGGTCGGGCTTCGCCTACCGCAACGGCGGCCCCGAGAACGCGGTCGAGCGCGCCTTCCGGCTCATCACCGAGGGGAAGGACGTTCTCGACGCGCTGATCGCGGGCGTGAACATCCCGGAACTCGATCCGCTGGAGACCGGCATCGGCTACGGGGCACTCCCCAACGCCGACGGCGTGGTGGAACTGGACGCGTCGTGCATGCACGGGCCGACGAAGCGCGCCGGGGCGGTCGCGGGCATCCAGGGCGTCCGCACGCCATCGCTGGTGGCGAAGGCCGTGATGGAGAACACCGATCACCACCTGCTGGTCGGCACGGGCGCGCAGCAGTTCGCGCGGGCGATGGGGTTCCGCATCGAGGACGACCTCAACACCGAGACCTCGCGCCGGCTCTGGCTCGAGTGGAAGCGCCGCGTCGATCCCGGGCAGCCCCTGGA
>JABWBJ010000033.1 GCA_013360595.1 Gemmatimonadaceae bacterium
GCCCCACCCCCAGCACGGCCACCGTGTGCCCGATCCGGAGGCCCGCGCGCTCGACCGCGTGCATGGCGGTCACGAGCCCGCAGCCGCCGCCGATGAACGTCTCCGCGTCCAGGCCGTCGGGCAGGCGAAGGAGATGCACGCCCGGCTTCAGCCAGAGCGCCTCCGCCCAGCCGCCCAGCAGGCCTTCGGTGGCGCTGAACGTGATGCCGTACACCCGGCGATGCGGGCACCGCGTGGTCTGCTTCGTCACCAGGCACTCGTAGCACCGGTGGCACGTGCCATGGACGTCCAGGAACGTGACGACGTCCCCGATCGCGAACGGTCGGCCATCCACGTCCTCCAGGGGCGCCGGCATCTCCGCGATCTCGCCCACCGACACGTGCCCCGGGATGATCGGGAACGGGACCCCGGCCAGCCGCCCGTGGTGGAGATGCACGTCGGTGCCGCACACCTCGGAGTAAAGTACCCGCAGGAGCGCGGCGCCGGGACGGAGCTCGGGGGCCGGCACCTCGACGACCCCGATCGGTTCGTGAGGGCCCGGCATCACGGCCGCGCGCCACGAGGTCCCGCGGCTCACGGCGCGACGCGGCCGCGGCGTCCGGCGAAGTGATGGTGCAGGACGAGACCGAGCGCGGGAAGGAACAGGAACAGCATCACGAAAGGATAGGCCGTGAACACGAGCAGATCACCCTCGTCGAGTCCGATGTACCAGGCCAGCATCGCCAGCTGGCTCAGGCCCGTGAGCAACACCGACTCGTTCCGCGTTCGCGGCACGAGCCACAGCGGAAGCTGGTCGTAGAAGAACAGTTGCTGCGGAACGAGGCTGAGAGCCAGCAGCAGCCGGCCTTCCGCCCGCCGCCAGGCGAGCGCGGCGAGCAACAGCAGGAAGCCCCCCGCCTGAACGACCGGAGCACTGTGCGCATTGCGCTCGCCCAGGTCCCGCCGGATGGACTCCAGCCAGTCGAGGGGCCAGGACGGCAGGACCGCCAGGCTGATCGCGACCATGGCCGCTCCGCCGGCAACGGCTTTCCACGTGGGCCGCCGGACGAAGAGCGCGAGGCCAAGGTTCGGCTTGAGCGCGGCCAGGAACCCGAGCGCAGGCACGAAGGCCATGCTCATCAGGAGCGGCGAGAACTGCCCCAGGGCGGCGGCCATCACGAACGGGGCCGACGCGAAGAGGTGGAGGCGCCACAGCCCGCCGCGTGTGACCAGGAAGGCAAGGAGAGCGCTCGACAGGCCGAAGAACAACCCGGCCGCCGCGTCCGCGCTCAGCCAGGCCAGCGGCAGCACGGCAAGAACGGTCGTGAACGGATAGAACAGGGGTTCGTCGTACGGGGGCGCGAGGGCCGTGTCGCCGCGCATGGCCTCGTACGGGTTTTCCCCTTGCGCGAAGTGCCGGGCCGCCGTGTGCGGATACTCGAAGTCCGGCGTGGCGCCATCGCGCCGCGCCATCACCCAGCAGAAGAGGCCGGCCAGCAGGCCGACCACGAGCGCCCACCGGATTCGGTCCCGCCGCGACGGCGGTGCGGTCTCGGGCGAAGGCGGATCCTCGGCCGTGAACGCCGCGCCGGCGTTCGCCAGGACCGCGACCAGGCGCCGTGGCCAGCGACTCACGCGGCCGGAGCGCGACGCGAGGACGCCTGCCGGTCCGACCACCAGTTCGAGAGCAGGATGGCGAGCGCCGCGAAGTAGAGTGCGGAGGCGAAGGGCACGGCCTCGCGAACGTAGTAATCGCCGGTCTCGAGACCGGCCTGCCAGGCCAGGAAGGACATCACACTGAAGATGGAGAGGAGCAGCGACTGCCGGAGCGTGCGCGGCACGAGCCAGAGCAGCAGCTGGTCCGAGAAGAACAGCCCCTGCGGGACGGCGGCCAGGACCAGCAGCAGCCGTCCTTCGGCCCTTCGCCAGGCGAGTGCCGCGGCCAGCAGGACGAATCCGCCGGGCCGGAAGAGCGGAATGAACTTCTCCTCCCGGTGGCTGACGTTGTCGATCCATTCCCGGGGCCATTCGGGCGAGAGCGCGAGGCTCACGACGAGGACGACGGCGATGGCGGCCGCGGTGCGCCAGTCGGGACGCGCCAGCCAGGTCGCGATGCCGAGGTTCGGCTTGGCCACCATCACCCAGGACGCCCAGGGGAGGAGCGTGGCGCCGAGCAGCAGCGGGCTCCATTGACCTAACGATAACGCGAGCAGGAAGGGAGCGCTCAGGAAGACCGGCGCGCGGGCCAGCCCCGTCCTGGCCACCCCCAGCGCCGCCAGGCCCGCACCGATGGCCATGAACAGCCCGCCGGCCACGCCGAGCGGAAGGAGCGCGAACGGCGCGAGCAGCAGATACGCGGGGAGCGGGTAGAGCGCCGGATCGAGGCCCGGATTCACGTCACTGGGCAGCGGGGACCGATAGGGATTCCCGCCGTCGATCAGGACGCGCGCGCCGTGCCAGTAATGGGCGAAGTCCGAAGCGTACCCGGGGCGGCCGATGAGCCAGGCAGCGCAGACGAAGCTGACGGCCGTCACGACCGCCGTCAGGACGATCCGCTGCCGCGCCGACGACGGCGAGCCGATCCGCCAGGCGTCGCTGGCCGACTGAAGTGCCCAATTCACCGACCTGGAGACGGCCATTTCAACTGACTGAGTGGTCCGGAATCCCCTCTGTCGAGGTGCTGCGACGGCGGCCAATTCACTCGTGGCGTGCATACCACGATCGACATGTCCTCCCGGAAACGATTCTGCACCGGCCGCGAACGGCCGGACGGAGGCACCGACGAACCACCGTCATGCCGACCGTCCATTTCAACGTCATATGCCACAACACCTTATCTGTGATCGGCGACCGCCTGGAACCGACGACCGTTCCTCCGCACTCGGCCAGGCCAGGCCTGGCGTGTGGCGTTCCTGGCACCGCATGCCATTTCTGTCACGGTCCTTGCGAAAGACCATAGCCGGTCGAGGTTGTTGACCGGGTGGTCGGTGATCAGGCGTGCTCCAGGGGGCAGAGCAGCGATCCCCAACGTCACGTCCGGCTCACGGTAAGTGTCGGCCCCTTGCACAGTTCCGGTCTTGGCCATTCAGTTAAGCGCCCTCTAACCAAACGGAGAAACAGCTCCATGAGCCGCATCCGCAGCTTCCTCAAGTCGGACGACGCGATCGCCGTGACCGAGTACGGCCTTCTGATCGCCCTCATCGCCATCATGCTGGTCGCCGCCGTCACCGTCTTTGGCAGCCGCATCAGCTCGTGGTTCACGGCCAAGACGAACCAGATCACCTCGGTCTGACCGACGAACGATCCGGATGCGCTGTCCGGCCAGGCGGTCGGCCCGCTTGTCGGCCGCCGAGCCCGAATCCGGATCTCGAAGGACCATCAGGTCGCGGATCGCGAGAAACGGGGGTTTCTCCGAATCAGTGGGCACTCGCGATTCGCCGTCCTGGTCCGGCGTCCGTCAGCGACGGCCGGAGTAGATTGGTGCGAGGGGGAAGGAGACGGCCAGGCGATTCGTCGCCAGGCTGATCGGAGTCGCGACGCGTCCGGTCGCGGAAACCGTCTGTGAACAAGTGCCCCGAGCGGACACGTACGACGGCGCTCGCCGCCGCGTGGCTTCCACCGGGGGCCTGTCCACATCGGAGCCCCTCGAGCGAGGACGAATGACGATGTTCGATTCGACGGCCGCAGGCACCCTCTGGGGAGCGCTCTTCACGGCGCTGCTGCTGGCCGCCTGCGCCACCGACATTCGCACTCGCCGCATCCCGAACACGCTCGTTCTCGCGATCCTCGGCTCCGGGGTGGCGTGGTCGATCGCCACTCGCCCGGCCTCGGCCGGCCTGATGGCGAGTGCCACCGGCATCGGGCTGGGGTTCGCGATCTGGATCGGTTTCTGGCTGGCCGGCGTCCTCGGCGCCGGCGACGTCAAGTTCTTCGCGGCCATCGGGGCATGGCTCGGCCCCGCGGCGACCTGGCGAGCCGCCCTCGCCGCGGCTCTCCTCGGAGGCGTGCTGGCGCTCGCGACCCTCGTTCAGGCGCGGGCACTGGGACCGGCCCTCCGCCGCCTGGGCCTCACCCTGTCGGCCGGTACGCTGGCGGTGCTTGGCCACGCCGGCGAGGCCGAGAACGCGCCAACCAGGCACCTGCCCTACGGCGTGGCGCTTGCGTTGGGGGCGCTGCTGGTCGCGTGGTTCCCCCGGCTCATTCCATGGTGATGCGAACTCGCTGGCGCCGGTTCTGGTCGCGCCGTGACGGCTCCGCCGTCACGGAGTTCGCGCTCGTGGTACCCATGTTCTTCCTGGTCGTCTACGCCGTCATGGCGTTCGGCCGGGCGTACCAGCGGCTGAACGTCCTCACCGGCGCGCTTCGCGAGGGGGCGCGGTTCGGGAGCACACTGGGCACGAGCCCGTGCAGTGCGGGGAATCGCACGCTGATCCGGGGGCGCGTTCGGTCCTATGGGACCGCCTTCGGCGTCACGATCGACACGGCGCAGGTGGCAGTGACCTCTCCCTGCACCGCCGACGTCCGGGTCGGGGTTTCGAACTACGCCCTCTTCGCGGACCTGACGCTCTTCGGCCTCGACACGCGGACGGTGACCCGGACGGCCATCTTCCGGTACGAGCTGGCTCCATGATGACCTCACTCGTCAGGCTCTTCGGGTCCACGGCCTGAATCGCCCCATCACGACTTCCTCACGAAGGCAGCGGCACATATGGCTCAACGCAAATACTCGGCGATCCTGTACGTGGCGATCCTGGTCGCGCTGGCGGCGACGTACGGGGTGTACAGGATCGTGGACCAGGCCCGGCGTGCCGCGGCCGTTCCGACGCGGCCTGTGGTCGTCGCCAAATACGACATCCGCCTCGGCACGGCGGTGAACGACTGGGCGCTCCAGATCGAGCAGTGGCCGGAGCCGGTCGTGCCCGAGGGCGCGATCGGCAGCATCGACTCGGTGGTCGGCCGCGTGGCCAGGGTGGACATCTTCCCTGGCGACCCGATGGTCCCCGGACGGTTGTCTCCCGAAGGCACGCAGCCGGGGCTGGAGGCGATGATCACCCCGGGCAAGCGAGCGGTCTCGATCCGCGTCGACGACGTCTCCGGGCTCGCCGGCCTGATCCAGCCTAACGCGCGGGTCGACCTGCTCCTGAGCATGGACGGGGCGACCCAGCGGACCGCGCGCCTCTTCATGTCCAACATGCGGGTGCTGGCCATGGGCAGCGAATTCCTCCGCGACGAGGATGGCGAGCCGATCAACGCGTCGGTCGCGACCCTGGAGGTCACGCCGGACGAGATGGAACGGCTCGCCGTGGCGACGTCGCAGGGGCGGCTCCAGCTGGCGCTGCGCGCCTATCAGGATGCCGAGATCGTGAAGACGAAGGGCGCGACCGCCGCCGACGTCATGGCGTCGTTGCGGGACGCGCCTCCCGTGCCGCCGCGTACCGTGCGGCCGCCGCAGCCGAAGCAGGAGCCCGCTCCCGTGGTGACGCAACCGGCCCAGCCGCCGGTGGCGACGCCGGCGCCCAAGCCCGACTCGCTCACGATCCCGATCTTCCGCGGGCGGTCGAAGACGGAAGAGAAGTTCCGGAAGGACTCGGTTCGCCGTGACACCATCAGGCCGTGAACGCGGCGATCCGTGACTGCGCCATCGGCCACTCCCTTCGGAGGTACCGCTTGATCCGTACGCTTCGCCTGTCTGCCGCCGTCGCGTCGCTGGCCGCCCTCGTGGCCGGGCCGCGCGCGTCCGCGGCGCAGGCTGCCACCCCGATCACCCCGATCGATCTGCCCATCGGCCGCTCGCTGCCGGTGACGCATCCGGTGGGGGTGACCAGGGTCAGCATCGCCAACCCCGAGATCGCCGACGTCATTCTGATTTCGGAGCGCGAGCTCGTCATCAACTCCATCAAGAACGGCGAGACGGACGCGATTCTCTGGCTCGCCGACAGTAGCCGCGTCCACTACCGCATTTCCGTGCACTCGCCCGCCGACCGCAAGCAGATCGCGATCGCGGTCAAGTTCGCCGAGGTGACGCGGGACGCCTTGCGCGAGATCGGCATCTCGGGCCTGTGGAGCGACCAGCACGCGCGCGTGGGGACCGGTTCGTTCTCCGCCGCGCAGTCCGACCCCACCGGGCAGGGCGTGCTCACGGGAAACCGGTTCCTGTCCATTCTCTCGGACCTCGGCACCGAGCGCGTCCTGGCCTTCCTCGAGGCCGAGGAGCGGCGGGGCAACGCCCGGCTCCTGGCCGAGCCGACGATTCTGGCGGGGAACAACGAACGCGCGACGTTCCTGGCCGGCGGTGAGCTCCCGATCCCGACCGTTCAGGGGTTCGGCGGCGGCGGCGGCGGGGGCGCGATCGGCGCCGGGATCTCGATCACCTACCGCCAGTTCGGCGTGCAGCTCGACTTCACCGGCGAGATCGTCTCCGACAGCCTGGTCAAGCTGAACGTGACCCCCGAGGTGTCGAGCCTCGACTTCGGCAACGCGATCACCATCCAGGGATTCCGCATCCCGGCCTTCCGGACGCGGCGGATCAGCAGCACACTGGACGTGCGGCGCGACCAGAGCCTCATCATCTCCGGCCTCTTCACCGGCGAAGACTCGCGGGCACGCACCGGGGTTCCGTTCCTCAAGGACATCCCGATCCTCGGTCTCCTGTTCTCCAGCGCGCGGTTCCAGCGGGCGGAGACGGAGCTGGTCGTGATCGTCACGCCGGCCGTGATCGATCCGCATCGGCCGCGGCCGCAGGATCTGGTACCGCTCAAGCCGGACACGGCGCGTCCGGCGATGGACGCGCTGCGTCCGCGAATTCCTCCGCAGTAGCCCTTTCCCCGGACCCACCACGGCATGAGCCGCCTGGCAGTCATCGTTGGCGACGCGATCGGATCGGACGCCCCACCGGAGCAGACGCTGCAACGGTTCGGGTATTCGCGCCTGCAGCGCACGGCCGCGCTGGCCGACGCGATGGAGGTCGTTTCGGACGAACACGTGGATCTGCTCGTGGTGCCGGTCGAAGGGGTGAGCGAGCAGGATCTCGCCGCGCTCG
Organism: Gemmatimonadaceae bacterium; assembly: GCA_013360595.1. GTDB lineage: Bacteria > Gemmatimonadota > Gemmatimonadetes > Gemmatimonadales > Gemmatimonadaceae > JABWBJ01. The sequence continues at coordinate 7,019 of JABWBJ010000033.1, forward strand.
ATCGCGTGCTGCGGCGGGAGCGGCACATGGGCGTGATCGCGACGTCGCCGCAGCAGGATCCGCAGCTCATGCTGCGGTCGATGCGGGCCGGCATCCAGGAGTTCCTGGTGCGGCCCATCGCCTTGCCGGATCTCGTGGCGGCGCTCGAACGGCTGCACCGGCGGGTCGACGCGCGCGAGGTGAACGGGCAGGTGTTCGCGGTGTTCAGCGCCAAGGGTGGCGTGGGCACCACGACGACGGCGGTGAACCTCGCCAGCGCCCTGGCGGCGAACCACGGGGAGGCGAAGATCGCCGTCGCGGACATGGCCCTGCCCGGCGGCGACGTCGCGCTCCTGCTGAACGTGCGTCCCGCCTACGACCTGAGCGAGCTCTCGTCGAAGATCGAGCGGCTGGACAGCGAGCTGCTGAACTCGGTGATGACGCCGGCCGCCGACGGCGTCTGGTTCCTGGCGGCGCCGGAGCGGGCCGATTCCGCGGACTCGGTGGACGCCGGCGCCGTCTCCGCGATTCTGGCGCAGATGCGGTCCGCGTATGCGTTCACGGTGGTGGACTGCGAGCACCAGTTGACCGACCGGACGCTCGCCGCCCTTGACGGCGCCGACCGCATCCTGCTCCTCACCGAGCTCAAGGTGCCCGCGCTGCGCGCCGCCCAGCGAACGCTGGGCATCTTCCGCCGGCTTGGCTACCCGAACGAGAAGCTGTGCGTCATCGTGAACCGGCTGCAGTCCGGCGACGTCGTCTCGCCGGCCGAGGCGTCGCAGGTGCTGAAGGCGGATATCTTCTTCAAGCTTCCTAACGACTACCGGACGGTCTCGGAAGCGGCCACCAGGGGGCAGCCGGTGGTCCAGTCCCACCCGGACTCGCGCCTGGCGTGGGCCTACCTGCAACTGGCCCACAAGCTCGGCGGCGGCTCCATCGTGGCGTCCGGGGAGGCCGGCAACGGGTCGCGCTCCGTGCTCCGGCAGATCTTCACCCGCAAGAGGAACTAGATGTCGCTCGTCGACCGACTCGGCCGCAAGCCGCCCGCCGGCGCGCCGGCTCCCAAGGCCCCGGCGAGGGACGGGCCGGCGCCCGACGCGACGCCGGCCACGAGCCGCGGGATGGCCACCCCCGGCCGCCTCCCCACGCTCTTCACGCGGGTGGAGTCCGACGGAACGCTGAGCACCGTCGACCGCCTCAAGGTCGAGATCCATCATCGCCTGATCGACCGCCTCGACCTCGAGGCGCTCGAGCGGATGGAGAACGAGAAGGACATCGAGGCGCAGATCCGGCTCGCGGTCACCGAGTTCCTGCGCGCCGAGTCCACGCCGCTGTCTCAGGCCGAACGCGACGAGATCATCGAGCACATCGTCTGGGAGGTCACGGGTCTGGGGCCGATCGAGCCCTTCTTCCGCGACCCGTCGATCACCGACATTCTGGTCAACAACGCGCGGAACATCTTCATCGAGCGCGGCGGCCAGCTGATGCGGGTGGACGCGCAGTTCCGGAATGACGCGCACCTGCTGGCCGTCATCGACCGCATCGTGAGCCGGGTCGGCCGGCGGGTCGACGAGTCGTCGCCGATGGTGGACGCGCGGCTGCCGGACGGCTCGCGCGTCAACGCGATCATCCCGCCGCTGGCGCTCGACGGCCCGGTGCTGTCGATCCGCCGCTTCGGCGCCGACCTGACCGCCGACGAGCTGCTGGAGTTCGGCAGCCTGACGCCGGAGATCCTGCAGCTCATCGCCGGCTGCGTGAAGGCACGCCTCAACGTGCTCATCTCCGGCGGAACCGGCTCGGGCAAGACGACGCTCCTCAATATCCTCAGTTCGTTCATTCCGGCTGCCGAACGGCTGATCACGATCGAGGACGCGGCCGAGCTGCGGCTGCAGCAGGAGCACGTGGTGCGGCTCGAGACGCGGCCGCCGAACGCCGAGGGGCGCGGGGAGGTCGTGGCGCGCGACCTGGTGAAGAACGCGCTGCGCATGCGGCCGGACCGCATCATCGTCGGCGAGGTGCGCGGCGCCGAGGCGCTCGACATGCTCCAGGCCATGAACACCGGTCACGAGGGATCGCTGAGCACCATCCACGCCAACTCGGCCCGCGACGCGCTGTCGCGCCTCGAGACGATGATCCTGATGGCCGGCACGAATCTCCCGAACCGCGCCATGCGCGAGCAGATCGCGTCCGCGCTCGACGTCATCCTCCAGGTGCAGCGGTTTCCGGACGGCAGCCGCCGGGTGGTGAGCGTGACCGAGGTGACGGGCATGGAGGGGGACGTCGTGACCACGCAGGATATCTTCCGGTACCGCCGGCGGGGCATCACGCCCGAGGGACGCGTGGTGGGGCAGTTCGAGTCGTCAGGCGTGCGCCCGGTCTTCATGGAGCGGCTGCGCGTGGCGGGCGTCGAGCTGCCGGCGGGGCTCTTCATCTAGGACCCCGCATGCTCTTCCTGCTCCTGGTGCTGGTATTCGTGGGGGTCGCCGGCCTGCTGTACGGCGGCTACCTCTTCGCGAACCGGCGGTCGCTGGCCGCGAAGGAGGCGGCCCTCGAGCGCCTGCAGGAGGTCGAGGCGGCGATGCAGGCATCGCGCGGGATCCTGCGCGACGAGAGCGTCAGCGAGGTCGATGCGCTCGACCGCCTCCTCGCCGGCCGCGAGTTCACCGTGCGGCTCGCCGACCAGCTCCGCCGGGCGGCCTCGAGCCTGACGGTGGGCAACTTCGTCCTGCGGAGCGCCATCAGCGTCGCGCTCGGCTTCCTGCTCGGGCGCCTCCTGTGGGGGACGTGGGGGCAGCTGGCCGGCTTCGTCGTCGGCGCCGCGATCCCCGTCCTCTGGCTGCAACGCGCGGTGTCCCGGCGGGCGCGGGCGTTCAGCGCCCAGCTGCCCGACGCGCTCGACATGCTCGTGAACGCGATGAGGGCGGGGTATTCGTTCCAGGCGGCGATGAAGTTCATCGGCGAGGAGCTCCCGGCGCCGCTCGGTCCGGAGTTCCTCCGGTTCTACGAGGAGCAGCGCCTTGGCGTCGAGGTGCGGACCGCGCTGATCTCGCTGCAGCACCGGGTGAACGATCTCGATCTGCGGATGTTCGTGACGGCCGTGCTCATCCAGCGCGAAACCGGCGGCAACCTGAGCGAGATCCTGGATCGGATCGCCACGCTGATGCGCGAGCGGTCGGCGCTCAAGGACGAAGTCGAGACGCTGACCGCGGAATCGCGGCTCTCGGCGCGGATCATGTCGGCGCTGCCGTTCTTCGTGTTTGCCGTCGCCTGGGCCTTCGACCCCGGGTTCATGACGCCGCTGCTGCAGGCGGAGATCGGACCGTGGCTGATTGGCGGCGCCATCGGGTCCATTGTGCTGGGGTACCTGGTCATGAACCGGATTGCCGATGTCAAGGTCTGACCCGGAGCGGCCGGCATGACGCCGACGGTCATCGCCCTCATGGTGATCCTCTTCGCCGCCATCGTCACGGCGGCGCTGGCCCTCGTCTCGGTGCTGGAGCGGCGCGACGTGCTCATGCGCGCGACCGAGACCGGCGGCGCTCCGGTCCCGCAGCTGCTCCGTCCCGAACGGCCGTCCGACAGCCGCATCGACGAATGGCTCAAGCGGCTCGCGAGTTCACGGGAGCCGCAGCCCGCGATCCAGTCGAAGCTGGTGCGGGCGGGCATCGAGTCGCCGACGGCATCGGCCGTGTACTGGGTGCTCCGGACCGTCTCGCTCGGCGCGTTTCCGGCGCTCGCCTGGGCGTTGCTGTGGAGCGCCAGCCCCGTGCTGGTCGTGCTGGTCATGGGGATCTCCATCTTCCTCGGGTGGATCTTCCCGATGGCGATGCTTGACCGTCTGGTCCGGAAACGGCAGGAGCGGATCCGCCGGTCGGTACCGGACGCGCTGGACCTCCTGGTCGTGTGCGTGGAAGCGGGGATCTCGCTGGACGCGGCGATCATCCGGGTGTCCCGCGACATCCGGCTGCTGCACCCCGACCTGGCGCTCGAGCTGTCGGTGGTGAATCGCGTGACCAACGCGGGCATTCCACGGGACGTGGCGCTGCGCGGCCTCTACGAGCGCACGGGCGTGCCGGAGCTGCGATCGCTGGTGTCGAGCCTGGTGCAGAGCGAGAAGTGGGGGACGAGCATCGCGACCGTGCTGCGCGTGTCGTCGGACACGCTGCGGCGGAAGCGGCGCCAGGCGGCGCAGAAGGCCGCCAACCAGGCGCCGCTCAAGATGACGTTCCCGCTGCTGCTGCTGATCCTGCCGCCGCTCTTCGTGGTCATCCTGGGGCCGGCGGTGATCCGGATTTCCGAGGAGTTCAGCAAGCTGTGAGCGCCCGGCTGCGCGCCCGCGCCGGACGAGGCGGCGCCACCGCGTCGCGCCGTCGCCGCGGCGCGATGTTCGCGTACCTGGCGGTCTTCTTCACCAGTACCGTGCTGATGGGCGCGCTGACGTTCGACTTCGCGCGGCTGGCGAACCTGAAGGCGGAACTGCAGACGTCGGCGGATGCCGGCGCGCATGCCGGCGTCCTCCGCTTCATGCAGAGCGGCTGCGGCAGCGGCACGGCGTACAACAACATCCGGTCCCAGGCGCAATCGTACGCGGTGGCGAACCTGGCCATGCAGGCCACGGTGACCGTGGACTCGAACGAAGTGGGTGACTGGAATCCCGGCGCACAGACGTTCACCGCCCTGGGCGCCTGCTCCGGCGCCGTGGACGCGGTCCGCCTCGTGGTCAGCGTGCAGGCCTCCGGGCTGTTCATGTCGCTCGCGGGCGTCACCGCCCCCCGCGTCCGGGCGCGCGCGATCGCCTGGCGCTGCACCAGCGGCTTCAGTCCGTCCTGCGTCACGCCGCGTTCGGTGCTCGTTCGTTAGGTGCTGGCGCGGTCGCCGCGGCCCGCGCCGTGAGGAGCATCAGCAGCGCCGGCGCGTAGATCAGGACGAGGATCCAGGGCGTCGCCGCCGGCACGCTCGAGGCCAGCGCCGACGACGGATACCAGAACCCCCAGGCCACCCAGCTCAGCGCCGAGAGGAGCGCCGTGCGTTTCCACGTGTCCGGCACCAGCCAGACCGGAAGCTGGTCGTAGAACAGGGCCAGCTGCGGCACCAACGCCATCCCGATCATCAGCCGCCCCTCCGGGCGGCGCCAGCGCAGGACCGCCAGGAGCGTGAACGCCCCCGCCAGCGAGAACGCCGGCCCCCGGTACCGCGGCGCGTCCTGCAGCGCCTGCAGCCACTCCAGCGGCCAGCGGGGGAGTACCGCGAGCGACACCAGACCTAACGCGACCGCGCCGCCGGCCCCCCGCCAGCTCGGCCGGTAGAGCCACGCCACCAGGCCGATGTTCGGCTTGGCGGCGATCACGAACTGCAGCGCCGGCAGCAGGGCGGCTGCGGTGAGAATCGGCGACCACTGCCCGAGCAGCGCCGCCATCGCGAACGGCGCCGACGCAAAGAGCCAGAGCCGGTGCGGGGCCGACCCGCTCACCGCCCACGCCAGCAACGCGGACGACACGCCGATGAACAACGCCCCCGCCAGGGCCGGCTCGAGCGGCGCGAACGGCAGCGCCAGAATCCCGGCCGGGAGCGGATAGAAGAGCCCGACATTGAACGGGTACGGCCCGCTGGCCGCCATCGCGACGTAGGGGTCGTGGCCCTCGAGCAGGATCCGCGCCGCGCGCCACGGCCAGGTGAAGTCCTTCGCCAGCTGGTGCGGGGCGGCGCTCATTCCGAACCAGGCGATGAACGCGCCCCATGCGCCGAGCGCCGCCGACACGACCATCCGGTCGCCGCGCTTCATGGTTGCGGCGTGGCCAGCGTGAGCCAGACCAGGAAGAGCGCGCTGAATGCCGCCGCCAGCAGGAGCAGCGCGTCCGGACGCGGCAGGGCCTCCACCCAGCCGCGGAGGCTTCCGGTGCGCGCAGGCGCCGCGTTCTGCATGAGCGGTTCGCTGACGTTGGGTCGCCGCAGCACCATCGCCACGGCCGGGAGATACACCAGAAACACCGCCCACCGTTCGAGCGCGTGAACGTAGTCGTTGAAGGTGGCGAAGGGGCCCAGAGCCACGATGACGAAGAACAGAATCGTGGTGCACAACGACAGCCCCAGCAGCTGCGTTCGCGTGCGCGGGACGACGACGAGCGGCAGCAGATCGTACAGGCTCGGCGTCTGCGGCATGCAGGCGAGAGCGGCCAGCACGCGGGCTTCCGGGCGCCGCCAGCGCAACAGCGCCAGCAGGATCAGCGCGCCTCCGGGATTGACCACCGGCGCGCTCACGAACGGCATCTGGCGCAACACGCGGAACCATTCCAGAGGCCACGACGGGCTCCAGAGCAGGGCGGCGGCGGCCGCCGCCGCGAGCGCGACAAGACTGAGCGCCGGCAGAAGCAGCGGGACTGGAATGAGCCAGACGAGAGCAAG
>JABWBJ010000034.1 GCA_013360595.1 Gemmatimonadaceae bacterium
GGGCTGGCGGGCCCAATCCACCTCGCAACCTGGCGGTTCCTGGTGGCCCATGGCGGACGGCCCGTCCGGACGGACACGATCGCCGCCGCCCTCGGTGTGACGCGCGAACACCTGAGCCGGGCCTTCAGCGCCGGCGGGGCGGCGAACCTCAAGCGGATCATCGACCTGGTGCGGCTGCTGGCGGCGGCCGAACTGGCGAAGAACCCCGGGTACGACGTGGCCGACGTGGCCCGCGTACTCGACTATGCGTCGTCGTCCCACCTGTCCACGACCTCCCAGCGGATCGCCGGAACGCGGCCGGCATCGCTGGCGCGGCTCCGTGCGGTCGACCTGATCGAGCGCTTCATTAGAGGGAGGATGAGGAGTCGAGGCTAGGATCGCTGGTGGCGGGTGGCTGCCTGCTGGGGCTGCTGCTCGCAGCTGGGGCTGGTGGCTGGAGCTGGGGCTGGGGCTGGAGCTGGGGGCTGGGGGCTGGAGCTGGGGCTGGATCTGGGGCTGGGGCTGGGGCTGGAGCTGGAGCTGGAGCTGGGGCTTGGGCTGGATCTGGAGCTGGGGCTGGATCCGGAGCTGGGGCTGGATCCGGAGCCGGGGCTGGATCCGGCGCTGGGGCTGGGGCCGGTGCTGACCTTCTCATGATCCTCGCTTCCGATTCCCCGTTCCGCTCCCTTGGAATCGCACAGACGAGGATCTTGATGGCGCGGGTGAGCAGATACGCTCGCTCCAGGCACTCCTCGGCTCCAACCCAGGGTGCTGCGCGGCGGTACCACTCGCGGGCCTCGCGCGCCGAGCCGAGGGCGATCTCGTAGTAGCGTGCACGCTCGCGACCGGAGAAGCGCGAGTATCCCTCGGCGATGTTTGCACCAATGGAATCGACCGACTGCTGGAGTTGGTCCGGGATGTGTCGCGGCGCCCCGAGGTGATTCAGGGCCTCGGCGTCGCGACGGGAGACATCGGCAAGGAAGAGCGCGATCCGGTACGCCGGCAGGCGCCAGATGGGATCTCCGAAGAGGTCCGGTGGCGGCACCGCTTCGAAGGCGGCAAACTGGAGGTTGAGGTCTGACACACGGTAATGGTGGTGAAGCCGTGTGAGCTGTGCGTCATCCTGGCAACGCACCCCCCAGCAATTTCCTGCACCAGCACCAGCGCCAGCACCAGCGCCAGCACCAGCACCAGCACCAGCCAGCAGCGGCAGCACTCGGCCCGCAGCACTCAGCCCCAGCCCCAGCAACCAGGGGCAGCCCCAGCAGGAAGCAATCAGCGGCCAGCGGAACACCAGTCGTCCTTGACCCTACACCCCCAGCTTGTGATATTTTTCACAAGCTCTCCAAGCCCCTCCCGACTACCATAGCAAATGGCCTCCGAGACCCTCCTTCGACCCGGCGAGATCAAGGACATCCTCCTCCGCGAGATCGAGGCAGCCAACCTCCACGAGCTCGACGTCGAGGACGTCGGGACCGTCCTCGAAGTGAAGGACGGCATCGCCCGCATCTACGGCCTGCAGAAGGCCATGGCCGGCGAGATGCTCGAAGTGACGTCCTCGGATACGGGCAACACGATCGTCGCCCTCGCGCTGAACCTCGAGGAGGACAACATCGGCGCGGTCATCCTGGGCGACTATCTTCAGCTCAAGGAAGGCGACGAGGTCCGGCGCACGTCGCGCGTGCTCGAGGTGCCGGTGGGCCCGCAGATGGTCGGGCGCGTGGTCGACCCGCTCGGGCGGCCGATCGACGGGCTCGGCGAGATCAACGCCGCGACGACCCGCCGCGTCGAGTCGCCGGCCCCCGGCATCATCGTCCGGCAGCCGGTGAAGGAGCCGCTCCAGACCGGCATCAAGGCCATCGACGCGATGATCCCGATCGGCCGCGGGCAGCGCGAGCTCATCATCGGCGACCGCGGGACCGGCAAGACGGCCATCGCCGTCGACACGATCATCAACCAGAAGGGTCAGGGCGTCATCTGCGTCTACGTGGCGATCGGGCAGAAGGCCTCCACGGTCGCGTCGGTGGTCGAGAGGCTGAAGCAGGCTGGCGCGATGGAGTACACGATCGTCGTCGCGGCGGCCGCGTCCGATCCGGCGCCGATGCAGTACATCGCCCCGTACTCCGGGTGCGCGATGGCCGAGTATTTCATGTACCACGAGGGGAAGCCGACCCTCTGCGTGTACGACGACCTGTCGAAGCAGGCGGCGGCGTACCGCCAGCTCTCGCTGGTGCTCCGGCGCCCCCCCGGGCGCGAGGCGTTCCCCGGAGACGTGTTCTACCTCCACTCGCGGCTTCTCGAGCGCGCCGCCAAGCTGCGCGAGGACGCCGACGTGGTCGACGGCAAGACCATTCTGAAGCCGGGCGGGAGTCTCACGGCCCTCCCCGTGATCGAGACGCAGGCCGGCGACGTGTCGGCCTACATCCCGACGAACGTCATCTCGATCACCGACGGCCAGATCTTCCTCGAGTCGGACCTGTTCTTCGCCGGGGTGCGTCCTGCGATCAACGTCGGCATCTCGGTGTCGCGCGTTGGCGGTTCGGCGCAGATCAAGGCGATGAAGCAGGTCGCCGGCCGGCTCCGCCTCGACCTGGCCCAGTATCGGGAGCTCGAAGCGTTCGCGGCGTTCGCCTCGGACCTCGATGCCGCGACCAAGAAGCAGCTCGAGCGCGGCGCCCGCACCGTGGAGATTCTCAAGCAGCCGCAGTTTCGGCCGATGCCGGTCGAGCAGCAGGTGATGATCATCTTCGCGGTCACGAACGGCTTCCTCGACGACATCGCGGTGAAGGAGCTGAAGGGGTGGGAGCGCGGCTTCCACGACTTCATGGCGGCGAAGTTCCCGCAGGTGGGGAATGCCATCCGCACCGAGAAGGCGATCTCGAAGGACACCGAGGCGGCGTTGCGCCGCGGGATCGAGGAGTACAAGCAGGTCGCGAAGAAGTAGTGGCCGCCCTCGCCCCCTTGCACCCTTTCACCCGTCTGTTCGATGGCTAAGGGCCGGGAACTCAAGCGCCGCATCCGGACCGTCGAGAACACGCGCAAGATCACGCGCACGATGGAGCTCGTCGCCACGTCGCGCATGAAGCGGGCGCAGGACCGCGTGACGGCGGCGCGCCCGTATGCGCGGGCGTTAGGCGACGTGATCGCGGGGCTGTACACGCCCGATCTGGCCGACCGGTTTCCGCTGCTGCGGCAGCCGGCCGCCACGCACCGGGCGGCGGTCCTGCTGCTGACGTCGAACCGCGGCCTCTGCGGCGGGTTCAATGCCAACCTGATCCGCGAGGCCCGCGGCCTGATCGCGCGCCTGCGCGGCGAGGGCGCCGACGTGGAGCTCCACGTCGTGGGCCGCAAGGGGATCGGCTACTTCCGGTACGTGGGCCAGCCGATGAAGGTGCAGCGCACCGACATCACGGACCGGCCGCGCGCCGAGGATGCCGCCTCGCTGGTGGACGGCCTCATGGCCGACTTCACTGCCGGCAGTCTGGACGCCGTGTACGTGGTGTCGGCGCGCTTCCGGTCGGCGATCTCGACGCCGCCGACGACGGAGCGGGTCCTCCCCGTCGACCCGCCGAAGCGCACCGGGCCTCTGCCCGATTACCTGCTGTACCCGTCTGCCGAGGCGATCCTGACCGAACTCCTGCCGTCGTACGTCCGGAACGCGGTGTACCGCGCGCTGGTGGAGACGGCGGCCGGCGAACAAGGGGCCCGGCGGACGGCGATGAAGAACGCGACCGACAACGCGAGCGAGATGATGAACACGCTCACGCGAACCTATAACCGTGCGCGCCAGGCCGGCATCACGCAGGAAATCGCGGAGATCGTCGGCGGTGCGGCGGCGCTGGAGTAGGGGACGAGGGCCGAGCGCCGAGGGCCGAGCGCCGAGGGCCGAGCGTCGAGCGTCGAGCGCCCAGCCGCCAGCCCCAGCCCCAGCCCCAGCCACCAGCCACCAGCCCCAGCCCCAGCTCCAGCCCCAGCAGTCAGCACCAGCACGCAGCAGCAGCCCCAGCAGGCAGCAAACAGCAAACAGCAACCAGCCATCACACCATGACCGCCCCCAGTACCGGCAAGATCGTCCAGATCATCGGCCCCGTGCTCGACGTCGAGTTCGAGGCCGGGCACCTGCCCGAGCTGTACAACGCGCTCGAGATCACCGCGACCTCCGTGACCGGCGAGGCGATCCGCGTCGTGGCGGAGGTGCAGCAGCACATCGGCCGGAACCAGGTGCGTGCCGTGGCCATGTCATCGACCGACGGCGTCGTCCGCGGCATGGAGGTCGTCGACACGGGGCAGGCCATCGCGGTCCCGGTGGGTGAGGCGGCGCTGGGCCGGATCCTGAACGTGATCGGCGAGCCGGTGGACAACGGCGCGCCGATCCCGGCGAGTGTCGAGCGCTGGCCGATCCATCGGAAGCGGCCGGACTTCGTGAACCTCGAGCCCAAGACCGAGGTCTTCGAGACCGGCATCAAGGTGGTCGACCTGATCGCGCCCTTCGTGAAGGGCGGCAAGATCGGGCTCTTCGGCGGCGCCGGCGTGGGCAAGACGGTCGTGATCCAGGAGCTGATCAACAACGTGGCCAAGGGGCACGGCGGCCGGTCGGTCTTCTGCGGCGTGGGCGAGCGGACGCGCGAGGGGAACGACCTGTACCTCGAGTTCAAGGAAGCCGGGATCCTCAACCAGGTGGCGCTCATCTATGGGCAGATGAACGAACCGCCGGGGGCGAGGCTCCGGGTCGGGCTGGCCGGGTTGACGGTGGCCGAGTACTTCCGCGACCGCGAGAACGCGGACGTGCTGGTGTTCATCGACAACATCTTCCGGTTCACGCAGGCCGGGTCGGAGGTGTCGGCCCTGCTGGGCAGAATGCCGAGCGCGGTGGGGTACCAGCCCACGCTGGCGACGGAGATGGGCGACCTGCAGGAGCGGATCACGTCGACGCGGAACGGGTCGATCACGTCGGTGCAGGCGATCTACGTGCCGGCCGACGACATCACGGACCCGGCGCCGGCGACCGCCTTCGCGCACCTCGACGCGACGGTGGTGCTGTCGCGCGCGATCACGGAGCTCGGCATCTATCCGGCGGTCGATCCGCTGGCGTCTTCGTCGCGCATCCTGGACGCCCAGTACATCGGGGAGCGGCACTATCGCGTGGCCTCCGAAGTGCAGCGGATCCTGCAGCGGTACAAGGAACTCCAGGACATCATCGCGATCCTGGGCATGGACGAGCTCTCCGAGGAGGACAAGATCGTCGTGGCCCGGGCGCGCCGGATTCAGCGCTTCATGTCGCAGCCGTTCGCGGTGGCCGAACAGTTCACGGGCCGGGCCGGCCAGTACGTGAAGCTCGAGGACACGGTGGCCTCGTTCGAGCGGCTGGTGGCCGGGGAGTTCGACCAGTATCCGGAGCAGGCGTTCTTCATGTGCGGCGGAGCGGACGACATTGTCCGGAACGCCGAGGCGCTGGCGAAGGCCTGACGATGCTGACCGTGTCGGTGATCTCGCCCGAGCGGGTCCTGTTCGAGGGGACCGTGGACGCCGTGGTGGCCCCGGCCTTCGACGGGGAGGTGGGGATCCTCCCGAAGCACGCCCCGATGATGACCCTGTTGGGGAAGGGGGAGCTCCGCCTTGGTGTCGAAGGCAGTGCCGGCCGGTTCCGGATCGAGGGCGGCTTCCTTCAGGTGCTGAACGACTCTGTCCGGGTGGTGACGGAGAGGGCTGGGGAGTAGGGGCGCGGGGGTTGGGGAGGGTGGCGAGGGACCCGGTCCTCCGCCGCCTCCCGCCGGCCGCACCTTCTCTGGCTCCCCGCCCTCCTCAGCCCGTCACGGGATTCCGGGGCGCTCCGACGGACCCCCGTCCGGTGGGCCCGGACACTCGAATCCCGTGCTTGCGCATCCCCGTGTTGACCAACAATATGGGGCGCGTCACCAGCCGTGTCCCTTCCGTGACAGCCCGGTTCCCGTTCGTGGGACGCCGGCGATCGCGGGAGTGCTGCGGTTGGCGGTTTTGTCGGTGCAGGACCTAACAAGTGCCCCCCCACCCGTACTTCGGCCGCCCCCTGTGGCCGGGGTGCGAGACGCAGGACCCCCCACCAGCGCGGGGCTGGCTGGGGAACGGAACAGCCCCTCACCCGTGAGGAACACATGACCAGGTTCCGTCGCAGTAGTCGTCTGGCAGGCTTGCTTGCCGGACTCGCGACCACCGTGCTCGCGAGCACGGCGTTCGCACAGAACGCAGTCATCTCCGGGACGGTGAAGTCAGCGCAGGGTCAGGCCATTCAGGCGGCCAACATCCGGATCGCTGACCTCAACATTTCCGTCGGATCCGGAGACGACGGCACGTACCGGATCACGGTGGCCGGCGAGCGGGTCCGCGGCCAGACCGTGGCGATGGCGATTCGCGCGATCGGCTTCAGGCCGCAGACGCGGAACGTGACCATCAGCGCCGGCAATCAGACCGTGGACTTCACGCTCGAGGTCGACATCAACCGCCTGTCCGAAGTCGTGGTCACGGGCGTGACGGGTGCGACCGAGGCGAAGAAGCTCGCGTTCACGGTGGACAAGGTCGACCAGGCGAACCTGCCGGTGCCCGCGACCAGCGCGCTCCAGTCCCTCCAGGGGAAGGTGACGGGCGCTCAGGTCGTGACGCCGAGCGGACGGCCCGGTGCGGCTCCCGCCATCCTGCTGCGCGGCGCCAAGTCGCTCAACCTGTCGCTCTCGCCGCTGATCGTGGTGGACGGGATCATCATGAACGGGTCGATGAACGACATCAACCCGCAGGACATCGAGAGCATCGAGGTCGTGAAGGGGGCCGCGGCGGCGTCGACCTACGGGTCGCGCGCGCAGAACGGCGTCATCCAGATCACGACCAAGTCCGGCGCGACGGCCGGCCAGGGCGCCCGGTTCCAGGTGCGCTCGGAGACGGGCGTTCAGGACATCCAGGGCGCGTATCCGTTCTCGCAGCGCCACTGGCTCACGATGGATGAGACCGAGCAGAACTTCTGCATCCTTGTGACGAACCAGCCGGCCTGCTCGCGCGTCGTGGACCTGTACGACTACACGTACTACGTGAACAACATTGATGACGTGCAGGCCCGCCTGCCGGCGAACTTCGAGAACGACGCCGGCATCGGTCTGGCCATGAGCAAGCCCGGCCTGCGCGGCAACTTCCAGATCAAGCAGTGGCCGATCCGGTACAACCCGATCGCCGCGGCCACGACCGCCAACCTGTACAGCAACAACAACGTCGACATGAGCGGCCGGTTCGGGAACACCGGCTTCTTCGCGTCGGCGTCGAACCTCATCCAGATGGGGGCCATCAAGTTCCTGGATGGCTACCGCCGGAGCACGGCCCGCCTCAACGTGGACCAGGCCGTCGGTGAGGATCTGACGTTCAACATGTCCACGATGTACGCCCGCACGGCGACCTTCCCGGAGACGGACTTCTTCGTCCTCACCCGGACGCCGGCGTTCGTGGACCTGCTGCGGCGCGACAGCTACGGCCGGCTCTTCATCCGGCACAACGTGCTGAACCAGGGCCAGCAGAACGAGAACCCGCTCTGGGACGCCGAGAACTTCGTGTCCCGGACGGACGTGGACCGGTACCTCGGCTCGGTGTCGAGCCGGTACACGCCGTTCCCGTGGCTGGACTTCGACGCCAACGCGGCGATCGACCGCCGTCGCGACAACCAGTACTCGCTGACCGAGAAGGGGTATCGGGTGACGCGGACGAACCAGAGCACCGCGTACCTCGGCGCCTACTCGGAGAACGCCGGGTCCGACGTCGCGTTCAACATGGCCATCAACGGCACGGCGCGTCAGACCAATCCGTTCGGGATCAACGACCTCCAGACCCGCCTCAACGCGCGGTACTCGTTCGAGCGGTCGGACAGTGACGGGTTCAGCGCCGGCGGCAACACGCTGGCCGTCCCGGGCCTGCTGACACTCGGCAACGTGCAGGTGCCGGGGTCGCCGACGTCGAGCAGCAATTCGGTGCGCGCGATCGGCATGCTCGGCGGCGTGGCCGTCGACTACAAGGGCAAGTACATCTTCGACGCCGTCATGCGGCGCGATGGTTCGTCGCTCTTCGGTTCGGCCCAGCGGTGGCACACGTATGGCCGCGTGTCGGCCGCCTGGCGTCTGTCGGACGAAGGCTGGTGGCCGTTCAAGGGCGCGATCAACGACATGAAGCTGCGCTACTCGCTCGGTTCGGCGGGTGGTCGCCCCGGCTTCAGCTATCAGTACGAGACGTTCAGCGTCGGCGCGGGCGGCACGGTGTCGTCCAACCAGCTCGGCAACCGGTTCCTCAAGCCGGAAACGACGACCGAGACGGAGCTCGGGTTCGACGCCGAGCTGTTCAGCAAGTACGGCCTGCAGGTGACGTATGCGCACGACCGCACCGAGGATCAGATGCTCCAGGTGCCGGCCGTGGCGTCCTCGGGCTTCAGCAATCAGTGGCAGAACGCGGGCACGGTGGTGAACAAGACGTACGAAGTCAGCCTGAACATCCCGCTCATCACCAACCGCGACATCGTCTGGACGAGCCGGCTGTCGTACGACCGGAATCGGGCCTTCCTGACCGAGCTGTACGTGCCGGAGTTCAGCCGGACGTCGGCGAGCTCGCGGTTCGAGTTCCGGGCCGGCGAGCGCCTGGGCACGGTGTATGGCAAGTGGTTCGTGACGGAGTGCGACCAGCTGGAGCCGCAGTTCGCCGCGCAGTGCGGCGAGGCCGGCACGGGTGCCCACTATCAGAAGAACGACATGGGGTACATCGTGTGGACCGGCGGTCTGGACTGGACGCAGGGCATCACGAATAACGCGTGGCAGGCGACGCTGCCGGGGTGCATCAGCACGCTCACCGGCGCCGTGCTGGCCGCGACGGGCCGCGTGGCGTGCCAGAACCAGGCCGGGGCCGTGAACAACCCGTGGGCGATTCCGCTCACGAACTGGGGCATGCTGATCGTCGAGCGTGACTCCACCGGCACGCCGGTCAACCGGAAGCTGGGCAACACCTCGCCGGACTTCCGCCTCTCGATGTCGCACAACTTCAACTGGAAGAAGCTGACCCTGTACGCGCTCGTCGAGGGCAACTACGGGAACCGGCTGTTCAACCAGGAGATCCACTGGTCACTGGGCGACTACATGGTCCGGTACGAGGACCAGGACGGCCGTTCGGTGCTCAACGCCAAGCCGATGGGCTTCTACTGGCGGGCGCCGCAGCCGGAGCACGGCTCGGGCGTCGGCGGCTTCTATGACGTGCTGGGCAGCAACAACCAGACGGTCACGAAGGGCACGTACACGAAGCTCCGTGAGGTGAGCGCGAGCTACCAGATCGGCGCCATCCGTGGCGTGGGCGACTTCTCCCTGACGCTGGTTGGCCGGAACCTGTACACGATCACCGACTTCCTCGGGTGGGATCCCGAGGTCGGCGGCGGCGTGCTGGGTTCGGCCGCGTTCGGCGCGGTGGCGGCGTTCGACTACCCGCAGACGCGCACGTTCACCTTCACGATCGCGACCCGCTTCTAATTCCTGAACCGGCCGGGGTGGCGGGGTCATTCACCCGCCACCGCGGACCGGGGTCACCTACAGAGGATTGACGATGACGAATCGTTTCAGCGTGGCTGCGTTGGGGCTCCTCGCCCTGGCTGCCGCAGGCTGCGAGGACTCGCTGGTCGTGCAGAACACGAACAGCCCCGAGCGCGAGCGCGTGTTTGCGCTCCCGACCTCGGTGGAGCAGATCCTCGGGTCCGGCTACCAGTTGTGCCGCAATACCGAGAAGAACAGCAACATGTTCGCCCAGCTGGCGGTCATGTCGGGCGAGAGCTACTCCGCGCTCAACAACTTCAACATGGGTCCGCGGGACGCGATTCCGCGGGCGCCGATCCAGAACAGCCCGGCGGCGAGCCAGGCGTTGTATGAGAACTTCGGCGGGTGGTCGCGGCAGTCGCGGCTGCTCGCGCTGGCGATGGTGCGCCTCGACTCGGTGCGCAAAGCCGAGTCGGATGGCGCGGCACTGGCGACGGCCGCGCTCGATACGCGCGCCCGCGCCGTGGGATTCTTCAACATGGGCTGCACGCTCGGCTGGCTCTCCCTGACGTACGATTCGGCCGGGATCGTGGATCACACCGACGGCAACACGGAGAACGTGCCGCCGCTCAGTGGATACCTCGAGGTCAACGCGGCGGCGCTCGCCTATCTGGACTCCGCCATCGCCGAGGCGAGCAAGACGGCCAACGGCTTCCCGGCGAACGCGCTCTGGTTCGGCGGCAATGCCTTCAGTGCGGCCGAATTCATCCGGTTGGCGCGCTCGTTCAAGGCGCGGTTCCGGGCGAACGTCCCGCGGAACAAGGCGGACGCGGCGGCGGTGAACTGGGCCGCCGTGGCGGCCGACGCCGAAGCCGGGATCACCAGCGACTTCCTGGTTCAGGTCGGCGGCTCCACCGGCTGGAGCATCGGGCTCTCGTCGAGCCAGTTCCACGTGTCGGCCGCATGGGCGCAGCTGACCATGATGTACAACGGCTTTGCGGACACCAGCGGGACGTACGAGGCCTGGCTGCAGACGCCGATGCTGCTCCGCAGTCCGCTCAACGTGAACTTCACGATTCGCACTCCCGACACGCGCTGGCCGCAGGGCGCCACGCTCGATGCACAGCGTGCCGCTGCGTCAACGGGTTCGGGGCAGCCGCCGTCGTACACCAGCCTGCCCTACAACCGGGTGCGCGGCGAGTGGTCGCCGGGCGATCCGTGGGGTGAGTCCTGGTATTCGAGCTTCCGGTACAAGTACATCCGGAACAACTCGAATACCGGCCCCTATCCGGACATGCTGAAGGCGGAAATGGACCTTCTCGCCGCCGAGGCCTACCTGCGGCTGGGCAACATGACGCAGGGGTTGGCCAAGCTGAACGCGTCGCGGGCGCGGTACAACCTGCCGGCGGTCACGGGGACCGACATGAACACGCAGATCACGGGTTCGGGGTGTGTTCCGCGGGTTCCGCAGCCGCCCAACTACACCACGGTGGCCTGCGGTTCGGTCTTCGAGGCGCTGAAGTACGAGATGCGGATGGAACTGGCCTACGGCAACCTCGGCGGATGGTTCTTCCCGAACCGCCGCTGGGAGGACCTGGTCCAGGGGACACCGCTCTTCTATCCGGTGCCGTTCGAGGAGATGGGCGCCCGGCAGCGGCCGTTCTACAATGTCGGGGGCGGTGGCTACGGCACTGCTCCACAGGGCACGTATCGGTTCTGAGAGGCACGATGCTGTACCGGCAGTACTGCATGCTGATGGTGATTCCGGTGGCGGTAGGGTGCTATACCTACACGCCACTGGACACCTCGGTGGGGATCACCCCGGGCGAGCATGTGGCGGTGGAGATCACCGACCGGGGTCGGGCGGAGTTGAGTGACCGGATCGGAACGGGAGTGGTGCGGCTCGAGGGGTACGTGACCCGGACCGATTCGGCGGACATGACGATGAACGTCTGGCGGGTGGCGCAGATCGGTGGCGCCACCTCCCGGTGGAGCGGAGAAAGCGTCCGTTTCCGGCGGGAGTTCGTGGCAGGGGTGCACCAGCGCTCCCTGAACCGGCCCCGGACGTGGCTGGTGGTTGGACTGGTGGGAGCAGGGCTGTACTACCTGGCCTCGTCCACCAGCTTGTTCGGGGATTTCATCGGAGGGCTGGATCCGCCGCCGGATCCGCCACCCACTTCGTCGCGCGGTTGGTGGTACTAGCCGCCCTTTCACCAGGACTTCTGAACGGACTCCCGCGGAGGGAAGGACGAATGAGAGTAAAGCAACTCGGGCTGGCGCTGGTCGGAGCACTCGCGTTCACCGCGTGTGCCAAGGATGAAGGGCCGTTCTTTGCGCCCGAAGTCCCGCTGGCTTACACCCGGTTCATCAATGCCATTCCGGACACGGTGTCGGTGGACTTCCGGTTCATCGACTTCCTGGAGTACTCGCCGTACGGGATCCAGATCGCGTTCCGGGGCTTCACACCGTACCAGGCGACCGCGCCGGGCTCACGGCACCTGCGCGTGTTCACCGATCCGGGGGGAAGCCCGTCGCTCGGCGACGTGACCAGGATCCTCGCCGACGAGCAGCTGACGTTCGAGGCCAACAAGTACTACACGATCGTGGTCGTGGGCTTCTCGCGCGCCGGTCAGACGCCGGCCCTGCGGCTCCAGGTCTATGAGGACCCGATTCCGGACGCCGGCAGCAACGTCGCGTTCCGGGTGGTCCACCTCGGATCGGGCCTGCAGTCGGTCAACGTCGGCATCACCGCCGCCGGGACCGACGCCATTCCCACGCCGACCTTCTCGAATGTCGCGTACCTGGCGGCCACGGCCTACCAGACCCGCGCGACCGGGACCGCCTGGTTCCGCGTGCAGGAAACGAGCTCGGCAACCGAGATCGTGACCGGCAACGGCCGGCAGGGTCCGGCGGGCGCGGCCGGCGATCCGCTCAACCAGCTGACGACCATCGGCGGGTTCGGGCAGGCGGGGAGCGTCGTCACCGCGTGGCTGTTCCCGCGGTCGGTGGCCGGTAGCCGGGCGCCGAACGTGACGGCCCCATCGGTGATCTTCACGGTGGACAAGCACCCGCGCTGATCCGGCGAGCTGGGCTGTTTCGAGCGGCGGTGCCTGCGGGCACCGCCGCTTTGTTTTTCACAGCGCTGGAACGACGGCGCCGGGACGCGGGTTTGAGTCGGTTCCGACTTGCCTGCGCGTCAGGCACCCGGCTTTCTTGCGCATCGGGAAACACCAGCGCAGGTGCGCCTCAAACCCGCATCCGATGAAGACAATCCTCACCGCCTTTCTGGCTCTGGCCCTGGTAGCTCCGCGCCTGCGCGCGCAGGCCTGGGCCTATCCGTCGTTCCAGCCGCCGCGCATCGCCGTCCGCGAATACAACATCGGCGTCGGTGACGCCGATTCGCGCGGGGTGACTCTGGTCTTCCAGTGGCGCGAGCAGGCCGGCGCGAGCTCGCAATTCGGGTTCGACCTGGGGCTGGCCGATACCGACGACGCCGGCACCGATCTGGTCCTCTTCGGCGGGCTTGGCGGCGCCACGCGCCTCGGGTCGGCGACGTCGGAGGTGCCGCTCGACTTCCTGCTGACCTTCGGCGCCTATGCCGCGATCGGAGACGGGACGCTGATCCGCATCCCGGTGGGCGTTTCGCTGGGCCATCGTTTCGACCTCGCCGGCGGCATGGCGCTGACGCCGTACATCCACCCGCGACTCTCGCTCGACTTCGTCTCCCGGCGGCGGGGCGGCAACGACCTCGGGCTCACGTTCGACCTCGGGGCCAATTTCGAGGTGTCGCGCACGCTGGCCATCCGGGGCGCCATGCTCTTCACCGGCACCGACTCGTTCGACGGGGAGGGGTTCGGCGTCTCGCTGGCCTGGACGCCGCCGTCACTCGCCCGCCGTCGTTAGGT
>JABWBJ010000437.1 GCA_013360595.1 Gemmatimonadaceae bacterium
TCCCGCCGGCGCCCACGGCGCCCATCGTTTTTGATTTGGTTGTTTTTGGTGGGCTCCGGTGGCGCGAACTGGGGCCGCCGCGGGGCGGACGGTCGGTGGCCGTCGCCGGCTCCGTGGCCAGACCTAACGAGTACTGGTTCGGCACCACCGGCGGCGGCGTCTTCAAGACCACCGACGGCGGCCTGACCTGGGCCCCGATGTCCGACCGATTCTTCGGCGGCACCGTCGGCGCGATCGCGGTCGACCCCCGCAATCCGGACATCGTCTGGGTCGGCGGCGGCGAGACCTGCATCCGCGGCAACACCGCCCACGGCGACGGCCTCTGGAAAACCACCAACGGCGGCCGCACCTGGACCTTCCTCGGCTTCCGCGAGGAGCACATCGCCTCCATCGAACTCCACCCCGGCAACCCCGACGTCGCCTACCTCGGCGTCTTCGGAAATCCGTTCCAGGCGTCCGCCAACCGCGGCCTGTTCAAGACCACCGACGGCGGACGCACCTTCACCAGGACGCTCTATGTCAATGACTCGACGGGCGTGATCGACCTGCAGCTGGACCCGTCGAATCCCGACGTGCTCTACGTCGCGATGTGGCAGGCCTACCGGACGCCGTGGTCCATGTCGTCCGGCGGCGTGCACAGCGGCCTCTTCAAGTCCACCGACGGCGGGACCACCTGGACCAACCTCTCCCGCACGGCCCGCGGGTTCCCGCGCGGCATCACCGGCAAGATCGGCATCGCGGTCTCGCCGGCCCGGCCGAGCCGGATCTGGGCGCAGGTCGAGCACGACTCGGGCGGCCTCTACCGCTCCGACGACGGCGGGCAGACGTGGGAGTTCCTCAACGGCGACCGCCGCATGCGGCAGCGCGCCTGGTACTACTCGCACATCTACGCCGATCCGGCCGACTCCAACGTCGTGTACTCGCTCAACGTCGGCTTCCACAAGTCGCGCGATGGCGGGCGCACCTTCCCCATCACCATCAGCGTGCCGCACGGCGACAACCACGATCTCTGGATCGCCCCCAACAACCCGAACCGCATGGTCAACGCCAACGACGGCGGCGGGAACGTCTCGATCAACGGCGGACAGACCTGGACCGGCCAGGAGTACCCGACCGCGCAGTTCTACCACGTGGACGTCACCAGCGACTGGCCGTACCACGTCTGCGGCGCGCAGCAGGACAACTCCACCCTCTGCGGCCCGAGCCGCTCCGAAGGGGGCGTGAGCATCGGCGACTGGTACGACGGCGGCGGCGGCGAGTCCGGATACGTGACGCCGAACCCCCGGAACCCCGACATCATCTTCGCCGGCAGCTACGGCGGCCTCCTGACGCGCAAGGACCGCCGCACGGGCTTCGAGCGGAACGTGACCGTCTTCCCCATCAATCCGATGGGGCACTCGTCCGAGGACATCGAGGTCCGCTTCCAGTGGACCTTCCCGATCGTCTTCTCGCGCCACACGCCGAACGTGGTGTATGCGGCGGGATCACGCCTCTTCCGGTCGACCAACGAGGGCGAAAGCTGGACCCCGGTCTCGCCGGATCTGGCGCGCAAGGACCCGCGAACGATGGGCCCCTCGGGCGGCCCGATCACGCGTGACCAGACGGGCGTGGAGACCTACGGAGTCATCTTCGCGTTCGACGAGTCGCCGGTGCAGGCCGGCGTCCTCTGGGCCGGCACCGACGACGGGCTGGTCTGGGTCTCGCGCAACAACGGCCTCACTTGGCAGAACGTCACCCCGCCCGACATCGGCGATTTCACGCGAATCTCGATCATCGAGCCGTCCAGCTACGTGGCGGGTGGCGCGTTCATCGCCGCCAACCGCTACCAGCAGGGCGACAAGCAGCCGATCCTCTACAAGACCGCCGACTTCGGACGCACCTGGACGAAGATCGTGAACGGCATCGGGCCGGATCACTTCACCCGCGTCATCCGCGAGGATCCGGTGCGGCGCGGACTGCTCTTCGCGGGCACGGAGCGCGGCGTCTACGTCACGTTCGACGAGGGGCTCAGCTGGCAGCCGATCAACCGGAACCTGCCGATCGTTCCCGTCCACGATCTGCGGATCAAGGACAATGACGTCGTGCTCGCGACGCACGGCCGCTCGTTCTGGATCATGGACAACATGTCCGCGCTCCGCGAGGTCACGCCGGCCATCACGCAGAAGGCGGCCCATCTGTTCCGGCCGGTCGACGCCTTCCGGACGCAGTTTGCCGGCGTGCCCTCGGGGGCGGTGGTCCAGTACTGGCTCAGGGAGCGCGGGCAGCGGGTCCAGCTCGAGTTCCTCGACGCCGGTGGCGCGGTGATCCGGTCGTTCACGTCCGACCAGGATCCGCAGGTGGCGGCCGACTCCCTGCGGCGCGCGGCAGCGATCGACTCTCTCGTCCGGGGCGGCCTGTCGCGGGATTCCGCGACGCGCGCGGTCGCCGCGTCGATGCCGGC
>JABWBJ010000438.1 GCA_013360595.1 Gemmatimonadaceae bacterium
GCCCCACGCCGGCCGCCGCGGTCCCGATCGTCTCGCACCCGTCGCCGACGCTCGCCGAGCTCGCCGGTGTGATGAACCGCGAGAGCGTGAACCACTACGCCGAACTGATCTTCCGGAACGCCGCCCGGGTCGCCAACCCGCTCGGCGTCGGGTCGGCCGCGATGGGCAACGCGCTCCTGCGCGATTTCCTGCAGCTGCGCGTCGGCGCGTCGCCGGACGAAGTGTACGCCGCCGACGGCAGCGGCCTGTCCACGCTCGACCGCGTGACCGCACGGTCGATGATCAAGCTCCTCTCCTACGCGCACCAGGCGCCGTGGTCGCGGCAGTTCCACGAGACGCTTCCGGTGGCGGGCCGCGAGGAGACCCTGCGCAACCGCATGCGCCGCACGCCGGCCCAGGGGAACCTGCACGCGAAGACCGGCACGACGGCCGACGTGGTCGCCCTCAGCGGGTACGTGTCGGCGCGCTCGGGCGAAGTGCTGGCCTTCTCGTTCCTCTACAACGGGAAGGACCGCTGGAACGCGCGCGAGACCATCGACGCCATGAGCGTCACGCTCGCCGAGTTCGACCGGCGGTAGGGGGCAGCGAGGCGAGCGGTCCCACCGTCCTCCACGCTCCCTGCCCTCTCGCCCTCCCTACACTCGCACGCGGTTCCGCCCCTCGGTCTTGGCGCGGTAGAGCGCCTGGTCCGCGTTCGCCAGGAGATCTTCGACCGATTCCACACCGAACCCGGGGAACGACGAGACCCCGATGCTCGTCGTCAGGCGGATCGGCTGGCCCCGCGACGCGGCGAACGGGTGGCCCTCGAAGAGTTCCCGCAACCGTTCGGCGAACGCCTCGGCGCCCGGCGCGCCGGTTTCCGGCAGCATGACGACGAACTCCTCGCCGCCGTAGCGCGCCACCACGTCCACGGCGCGCACCACGCGCTGCAGGAGCGCCGCCACCTCGGTCAGCACGTCGTCGCCGGCCAGGTGCCCGTGCGTGTCGTTGATCTGCTTGAAGTGATCGAGGTCGATCAGGAGCAGCGACATCGTCGTGTTGTAGCGCCGCACGCGTTCCATCTCGGCGCCGAGCCGTTCGCTCAGCGCGCGCCGGTTCAGCGTCCTGGTGAGCGGGTCGGTCTGCGCCAGCATCTCCAGCCGCCGGTTGTCGGCAATGGTCGACTCGATCAGCGTGGCGCGCTGGGTCGCGGACACCGCCGCACGGATGACCGTGTCGGCGAACTCCACGTCCCCCTGGGTCAACGGGGGTTCGGTGAGGTTCCGCCGCAGGAAGAAGACGCCCGCCTCCTCCGGTTCCATCGCAAACGGAATCGCGATCACCGACCGCGTGGCGATCCGCGTGCCGTCGCGGGCCCAGGTTTCCCGCACGTGGCGGTACAGCGGGTTCACCATCACGTTCTCCACCAGGACCGGGCGTCCGGTGTCCAGGGCCGTCTGAAGCTCCGGGTACTTGTCCAGCGAAAGCACGAAATCGCGGCTGATGCCCGTCTCGTACGCTGTCGCCACGACGCGCGGCGTGCCGCCCTGACGCGCCAGGACCACGCTGCACTGGCTCAGCCCCAGCGCCCGCGCCACCCGCCGCGCCAGCAGGTGATAGATCTCGCCTGACGACAGCTCATCCGTCACGTCGTGCAGGATATCCATGAGGTGCCGGCGCTGATCCGCCTGCTCCTGGACGCGGTTCAGCGCCTCCCGCGCCTCGCGCAGCGTCTCGTAGGCCGAGCGGAGGATGGCCCGCATCCGCAGCTGCGCCTGGATCCGCGCCAGCAGCTCCCGCACGCGGAACGGCTTCCGCACGTAGTCGGCCGCACCGAGGCCCAGTGTGCGCACCGCCGACTCCTCCAGCGTCAGGGCCGACATCATCACCACGGGGATGTCGCGCCAGCGGTCGTCGGCCTTGATGCGCTCCAGCACGTCCGTGCCGTCGGAATCCTCGAACTGGATGTCCAGCAGCACCAGATCCGGCGTCCGCTCGGCCATCACCGGGATGACCCGGTTCCCCTCGTGGGTGGACGTGACCTCGTACCCCTGGTCCTTGAGCACCCAGGCCAGGGTGCCGACCAGCGCCCGATCGTCGTCGGCAATGAGGATGTGGGCGTTAGGCATCCAGCAGCGCTCGCAGGCCCGGCCACTCGATGTTCCCCCCGCTCAGCACCGCGACCGTCTCCCCGCCGGACGCCACGCGGCCCTCGAGCAGGGCCGCCACGGCGATCGCCCCGCTCGGCTCCGCCACCAGCTTGCACCGGTCCAGCAGGTGGCGCATCGCGCGCACGATCGCGGCGTCGTCCACCGTCACCACGTCGTCGAGGAACGCCTGGTGGTGCGCGAAAGGCACCGTCCCGATCCGGATCGACATGAGCCCGTCGGCGATGCTCGCGGTGTGCGGGAGCGTCACCGGCGCCCCGGCGGCCCGCGCCGCGGTGAGCTTGGCCG
>JABWBJ010000035.1 GCA_013360595.1 Gemmatimonadaceae bacterium
CCAACGGCCGCTCGGCCGTCGCGACGGCCACGGCCGTGCGGACGGTCCAGCCCCCGCGGATCGACGGCCGGGCCGGCGACGACGCCTGGCGCACCGCCCCGACGATGTCCGGCTTCCGCATGTTCGAGCCGCGGGTGGACGAGGAGCCCCGGTTTCAGACCGAGTTCCAGGTCGCGTACGACGACCGGAACCTGTACGTGCTGGTCCGCCTGTTCGACCCGCATCCGGACAGCATCATGCACGCGCTCTCGCGGCGGGACGTGCGAGGCCCGTCGGACCAGGTCAAGCTCCTCATCGACTCCCATGACGACAAGCGCAGCGGGTTCACCTTCGCGGTGAACCCGGATGGCGTGAAACGCGACTATGCGTTGAGCAACGACAGCGACGAGGACGGCTCCTGGAACGGCGTCTGGGACGTCGCCACGTCGATCGACTCGCTGGGCTGGACCGCCGAGTTCCGGATCCCGCTCTCGCAGCTCCGCTACGCGCCGGCCCCGTCGCACACCTTCGGCTTCGGCATCTGGCGGGACGTCGAGCGCCACCGCGAGCGCTCGGCGTGGCCCCTCTGGTCCCCGATGCGCACCGGCATCGCGTCGCAGCTCGGCCGCCTGACGGGGCTCCAGGGCATAACGAGCGACCGCCGCCTGGAGATGACGCCGTACGTGGTCACGAAGAATGTGCAGCGCCCGGCCGGGCCGGGGGCGTACGGGCGGGAACAGCAGCTCTCCATCGGGGGCGACCTGAAGCTCGGCATCACGCCGAACGTCACCCTCGACGCGACGGTCAACCCGGATTTCGGCCAGGTCGAGGCGGATCCGGCCGTCGTGAACCTGACGGCGTTCGAGACCTTCTTCTCGGAGCGGCGCCCGTTCTTCGTCGAGGGCACCGGCCTGTATCGCTTCGAGCTCAACTGCTACATCGTCGTCGACTGCAGCACGAACGAGGGGCTCTTCTACTCGCGGCGCATCGGCCGGTCCCCGGCCCTCCGCGGCCAGTACGGCGACGCCACCACCGCCACGGCGACTCCCATTGCCGCCGCGGCAAAGCTCACGGGGCGAACCAGGGGCGGCCTGTCGTTCGGGCTCCTCGAGGCCGTCACGCCGGAAGTGACCGGGACGCAGCAGCGCACCGTGGAACCCCTCACGAACTACGCGGTCCTGCGCGCCCAGCAGGACCTCCGCGGCGGCGAGTCGGGGATCAGCGTGATCGCCACGGCGGTCAACCGGTCGCTCGACGACCTGACCCGTCCGTTCATGCACGAGGCCGCCTATGCGACCGGGGCGACGTTCCGGCACCGGTTCAACCGCGGACAGTACGAAGTGGCCGGGCAGTTTGCCGCGTCACGCATCTCGGGGTCGGCCGACGCCATCCTGCGGACCCAGCGGAACGGCGTGCACTCCTTCCAGCAGCCGGACGACGACCTCGAGGTCGACCCGGCCGCCACCTCGATGACCGGGACGGCGGGTCAGCTGAAGTTCGGCAAGTACGGCGGCGGCATTACCCGTTTCGAGACCAGTCTCGTCAGGCAGTCGGCCGGATTCGACGTCAACGACCTGGGCTTCCTGCGCCGCGCCGATCGCGTGGACTGGAGCACGTGGGGAGCGCTCTCCTGGCGCACGGCGCGCTGGATCTACCGCTGGGCGCAACTGAACGGGAATCACTGGGAAACCTGGAACACGTCGGGCACCCGGCTGGAGAACGCCTGGAACGTGAACGGCCACATGGGCCTCAACAACAACTGGGACGTGCACCTCGGCGGGACGCTCTCGGGGGTGACGCCCAGCTACTGCGACCGCTGCACACGCGGGGGCCCGGTGCTCCGCACCTCGCGCGGGTTCTTCCCCTGGGGCGGTGTCAACACCGACAGCCGGCAGAAGGTCTCCGGGGGCCTGTGGGTGAACCTCTCGTACAGCGACGAGGGGCACTCGCGCGGGACGTCGCTCAGCCCGTACATCAACTTCCGGCTCTCCACCAGCCTGCAGGCGAACCTCGGCCTGGGGGTCGAGAAGGACCGGAACGACGCGCAGTGGTACGGGAACGTCGAGGAGAACGGGACGACGCACTACACGTTTGCGCACCTCGATCAGCGCACGGTGTCCATGAGCCTTCGCCTCAACTACACGGCGACGCCGGACCTCACCTTCGAGTTCTACGGCGCCCCGTTCGTTTCCACCGGAACGTACTCCGACTTCCGCGAGCTGAGCGCCCACCCGGGAGCGGACCGGTACGAAGACCGGTTCCAGCCGTACACCCCCGGGAATCCGCAATCGGCGTTCAAGTTCACGCAGTTGCGCACGAATGCGGTCATCCGGTGGGAGTACCGGCCCGGCTCGACCCTCTTCCTGGTCTGGGCGCACGGACGACAGGCCGATGACGCTTCGGGACAGCGCCAGCCGTGGGCGCGCGAATACCGCGACCTGTTTGCCCTTCACCCGGACAACACGTTCCTGGTGAAGGTCGCCCACTGGCTGAACCGCTGACGCCGCGAAACGGGAGCAACACGGTCGCCATCCTGCATCTGGTCCGGCGCCTGAAACCGGTGGGGCGACAGATCGTACGGCACGCACCATATTGCAGGCGTCACCGACCGCAGGAATTCCCCATGTTTGCAGCGACTCATGCTCGCGTATCCCGGCGCCCGGCCGGCGTGCCGGCGATCCTCCTCGCCCTGTCTGTCGTGTGGGCCTCGCCGGCGGCGGCGCAGCTTGGCGGGCTGGTCAACAAGGCCAAGGACAAGCTCGTCCGCGACGCCGGTGACAAGAGCGGCGCCAACGCCGCCCTCGAGGGAGAGCCGGTGGTCTTCAACGACGTCATCATCGAGCTGACGCCGGCCACACTCGACAAGGTCATCACCGGCCTCAAGGCGTCGCGGGCCCGGCTCGGCGGCGCCTCCGGCCGGCAGGCGCTGGTCGCGAAGCGCGACAAGGCGGCCGACGACGCGGCCGAGCTGATGAACCGGCACGGCGTGGAGATCGACCGGCACAACGAGAAGCGGGACAGGATCGAACAGTGCCGGAACGAAGACCTTGGCCAGCGGGAGGCGAAGCGGCAGGAGGACCTGAGCCAGCGAGCCATGACGGACCCCGAGCTCCGCGACAAGGTGATGGCGCTGTCGATGAAGGCCGCCGAGCTGCAGTCCAGGGGGGACAGCGCCGGCCTGCGGGACCTGGAGAAGGAAATGCGGTCCCTGACCGCGGCCACGAAGGCGGACTCGGCGGCGGTGGACAAGGCGTGTGGCATCCTTCCGGCGCGGCATCCGATGGACGCCAGGATCCGCGCGCTCCAGGCCGAACAGGCCAGCTACGACAGGCAGATTCGCGACCTCGAGGAAGCGGCGGCCGCCGAAGAGGCCAGAGCGAGCGGACTGCCGGCGCGCCAGTTCGCGATGGCGCGTGAGCGCATCGAGATGTACCTCGCTCGCGTCAAGTCGAACTCCAGGCAGCACGGCCTGACCACGCCCGAGCTGCAGGCCCTGAACGCACGGCGCGCCGACCTGCAGCAGGTGATGTAACGTGCGGGGCGGAGCCCGGCGTGCCGTGGTGGCCGTTGCCCTGGTGGCAGCGGCCATTTCGGCCTCCAGGCTTTCGGCCCAGGCCGAAGCGCGTCGCCTGCCACCGTCGCGCCTTGCGGTGTTCAATGACGGTGCGTGGCAGGAGTGGTGGCGTTCGAGCGAGGCGCCGGCGGCCTGGCGCGCGCCTGACGAGAGGGTCGCCGGGGCGATCGGCTGGCGGCCGGTCGCTCCGGGTCTCGACTGGGGAGAACTGCGCCTGTCCGGCAGCGGCGAGGCCTGGCGCCTCAAGGTCGTCGTGGCACGCATCGACCCGGCGCGGATTCGCCTGTCGCTCGACACGGCGTTCACGGCGGGCCGCGCCAGGGCCAACTGGTCGATCGATCGGGCGGGCGAGGACGTGCTCCTTGCCGTGAACGCCGGGCAGTTTCCGCGCGCGATGCCCTGGGGATGGGTCGTCATCGATGGACGCGAGTTCCTGCCACCGGGATCGGGGCCGCTCTCGATGGCGATGGCGGTCGACGCAACGGGCCGCGTCCGATGGATCGCGGGGGATTCGCTGCCCGGCGCCGATCGCCGGGACGTGCGAACGGCCTTCCAGTCCTATCCCACGCTGCTGGTGGGGGGCGAGGTACCGCTGGCGCTGCGGGGAGGCGGACTGGGCGTGGACGTCGAACACCGGGACGCGCGACTTGCCATCGGCCAGGATCGGGCGGGCTCTCTGGTGGTCGCGCTGACGCGCTTCGACGCCGCGGGCGACGCGCTCGACTTCGTCCCGTTCGGGCTCACGACGCCCGAGATGGCGGCGGTCATGGGAGCGCTGGGCGCCGTCAACGCCGTCATGCTCGACGGCGGCATCTCGAGTCAGATGCTGGTCCGCGACCCGTCGGGCGTTCGGCGCTGGGAGGGCCTGCGGAAGGTGCCGCTGGGGCTGGTGGGACGGCGCCGGTAGCGAGAAGCGCCGGGTGGCCGCGCGATGCACGCGCCCTCTGCCCTCCGGCCGTCGGTTCCTTCTATCGAACCGCGAACCTCAGCGTGTCCACGACGTGTTCCCGGTCGTGTCCGAGCAGCCGCCCGCGCCTGGCGTCGTCCTGCACGTGGCAGGTGCGGCAGTAGTAGGTGAAGGTCTCCACGTCGCCCAGCGCATTCTCGCCGGCGATCACGAAGGCATCGAGGAGATTCACCGCCGTGGAACAGCTCTGACAGACACCATAGCGCCACGACAACCGGAGGTCGGGCTCATGCGTGGCGGCCTCGAACCTCCGCCCCACGGTGAGCGTCACGTGGCGGTGGACCGTCCCCTCCTGCGAGCGCACCGGGTGGAACTCCACGTGATTCCGGTGGCCGCACCGGCACTCGACGCGCCCGCGGTAGTGCGACCGGCGCGTTCGGACGCGAAGCGGCGATCCGCACACTTCGCACGTTCCGGCATCCAGCCCATCGGCCGTGCCCTGATTGGCCGCCGGCGGCTCGCGATCGTCCACGGCAGATCCGGGGCCAGTCAACCAGCGAAACCATCGCATCGCACACTCCCGTGAAGGCGGCGCGACCTGTCGGGGAATCTAGCACCGCCGGCCATGTGCTGGCGACCGCGGATCTGAATGGCGGACCCGGGAGCCGCCGCCCTATCTTCTCGCGTCCCGGAACTCACCTGCTCGCATGGACTTCCACGATATCCCCCGGTTTCCGGCCGGTTTCCGGTGCGCCAGCCGGAACTGCGGCCTGAAGCCGGTGGAAAAGGACCTGGCGCTCTTCGTGAGCGACCGCGACGCGGCGGCCGCGGCCGTCTTCACCCGCAACCGGTTCCCGGGGGCTCCCGTCGTGCTGGGACGCGAGACGATCCGGGGCGGCCGACTGCGGGTCGTCGTCGTGAACAGCAAGGTGAGCAACGTGGCGACCGGGGCCGCGGGCGTCGAACACGCGCGCCGCATGGCCGCGGCGGCGGCCGCCGAATGCGGGACCACGCCCGACCGGGTGCTCGTCAGCTCGACTGGCGTGATCGGTGTGCCGCTGCCGATCGGGAAGATCGAGGCCGGGATTCGCGGGATGGCGGCCGAGCTGGTGGACGACCCGCTGGTCGGTGCGCGCGGCATCATGACGACCGACTCCCATCCCAAGGCGCTGTCGGCCTCCGTCGGCACCGCGACAATCACCTGGATCGCCAAGGGCTCGGGGATGATCGAGCCCAGCATGGCCACGATGCTGGCCTACATCTTCACCGACGCCGCGCTCGATGCAGTGGCGCTCGACCGGATGCTGCGCCAGGCGGTCCACGTATCGTTCAACATGCTGTCGGTGGACACCGACACGAGCACGTCGGATACGTGTGCGGTCCTGGCCAACGGGGCGGCCGGTCCGGTGGACGACGCGGCGTTTCAACAGGCGCTCACCGCGGGGTGCATCCGCATGACGGAGATCCTGGCCCGGGACGGCGAAGGCGCCGAGCACCTCCTGCGCTGCACCGTGCGTGGCGCGGCCAGCGAGGCCGAGGCCCGGCGGGTGGCGAAGTCGCTGGTGAATTCCCCGCTCATCAAGACGATGGTGCACGGCGCCGATCCGAACGTGGGACGGATCCTGATGGCGGTCGGCAAGTGCTTCGACGTGGTGCTCGCGCCGGAGCGGACGGACGCCTGGGTGAACGGACACGCCGTGGTGCGCGGCGGGGCGCGGGTGGCCTTTGACGACGCCGTCGTGCGTGAGGCGCTCCGGACGGAGGTCGTGGACCTCGAGGTGGCGTTAGGCGTCGGGGACTCGACGGCCACGGCGTACGGCTGTGACCTCACGAAAGGGTACGTGGACGAGAACGCGGCGTACTACTCGAGTTGAGAGTTGCGAGTTGAGAGTTGTGAGTGGCGGATGGTGGCCTCGTGCTCCCGTCGCAGCCTACGGGCGGTCGCGGATGTCGAGCCGATAGGCGATCACACGATCCTCGCCGTCCGGACCCCGCGCCCGCGTGAGCAGCCGATGGTCCTGGATGGCCAGGATGACCGTCTCGGCCGGCAACCGCACGCGACCGAGGTAGGCGCCCGCCGGCGAGAAGACGTCGTACGTCGTGCGCTCCTTCCAGAACAGCATCCGCGGTCTCCCGTCAGGCGTGGTGGGAGACTCGTTCCGCCGCTCCGCCGCGACGAAGACGTCGACCCAGATCCGGCCGAGATGATCACTCCGCAGGTCTCGAATCGCGGGCTTCTGGCGGGGAATCTGGTACTCGATCGACGACTGCCGCCTGAAGGACTCCGCGGCACGCAGCCAGTCGCCTCGCTCCTCGTCGCCCAACGGCACCGGCGTGTGCCGGCGCTCCACCAGGAGAACCGGCTTCCCCGGCACGGACACGGCAAACCGGTACGCGTGTGACGACGCCGACAGCACACCACCGGGCAGGTAGGGTCCGATGATCCTCTGCTCCACGAAGTTCCACCGCATGCCATCCGACGTACTCAGCCAGAACACCCGCGGCGAACCGCGCGGCATGTATCGATCGGGCAGCGGGATGGAATCGCGCACGGCTCCGGTCGGGGTCAGCCGGAGGTACTGCTGCCGCGAGCCCGGCCCTTCCTGGAGCGGGCCGCCCATGGACACCGTCAGGTAGATGAGGCCGGCCGTGTCGATGACGAAATTGCCACCGTAGAACCCCGGCCGGGTGATCGGGAACTCGCGCGCCACCCTGCCGTCGGGCTGGAAGTACGTGATGCGCGAGTTCTCGGGATCGTAGACGATCAACAGGCCGTCCTTCGTGACGGCCATCCCCGCGGCGTACTGGTATTCACCGGGGCCGCCACCGCGCTTGCCCACCAGGTTCAGGAACCTTCCGGTTCGATCGTAGCGGCGGATCTGGCGGTCGTTCATGTCGAACAGGTAGAACCCGCCGCCGGGCTCCATGGCGCCCGCGCGGATCTGGCCAAACGCGTACTCCGGGGGCCCGTCGAGTCGCCCTAACGCAAACTCCTCGACGAGGGCCACCTCGGGGCCCCACGCAGGCGGGCCGTCGGCGCGGACTCGGGTGGTGTCCTGACCGCTTGCCGCGCCGGACGCTGCCAGGGCCAGTCCAGTCGTCGCGAACCACACATGTCGAGCGGACACGGGCCACCTCATCGCATCTGTTCCCCGCCCCAATGTCGCACCGGTGGGCCGCGACGGAAGAGGGCCGCGTCACCCGGTCCGGCGGTCGAGCTCGGCGAGCAGAACGGCGAAGCCCGGATGCTCGCGCAGCGGATCGAAGATCGGGTTTACGCGCGCGTACACGAACCACCCGCGGCGCTCGTCGATGGACCGCCGGATCCAGTCCAGCGCCTCGTCGTAACGGCCAAGACCGAGCGCCAGCGTGCCGAAGGCCACCGGCGATACGTAGCCTTCGCGAGCCTGCGCCTCCAGTTCGCGCCCGATCGCCTCCGCTTCGTCGATCTCTCCCCGCTGCGCCAGGACGTACCCCAGCGTCGCCGCGGCATAGGGTCCGGCGCCGGGCAGCGCGGATGACTCGCGAAGGACGCGCTCGGCCTCGTCGGCCCTGCCAAGCCGGAAGAGCGACATGCCGAGAAGCCGGTAGCTCTCCTCGGCCAACGGATTCATGGCGATCGCGCGCTCGGCGTGATAGCGCGCCTGCTCATGGCGTCGCGCATAGGCGTAGATGCCCGCCAGCCCGCGACGAATGCTCACCGACGCCGGGTCGAATTCCTGCGCCGAATGGGCCTCGACGATCGCCTCCTCGAAGTGCCGCCGCGCCGCGAGCAGGAAGGCGAACCACTGATGCGCGGGCGCATACGCCGGCGCCAGCTCGATGGCCCGCCGGTACTCGCGCTCGGCCTCGCTGAAGTTCCAGTCGTAGATGAAAAGGCTCCACGCCAGCGAGGCGTGCGCCTCGGCGAGTGAGTCGTCGAGCGTGATGGCCTTGCGGGCGTACTCCTTGGCCCGTTCGAGTCCCTCGGCGACCGGCACGCTGCGGTAGTCAACCTGCAGCGCGTAGGAGTCGGCGAGGCCGGTCCACGCTGGCGCATACCGGGGATCCTCCGCGACCGCCTGCTCGAAGTAGCGGATCCCGGCGGCCACACCTTCGCGCGTGCGCTTGTTCCACTCGTAACGCCCCTTGAGGTAGAGGCCGTACGCCTGCGCGCTGCCGGCGTACCGCTGCGGGAGCGGCTCGGACAGGTCGGCAAAGGTCGTGGCCCGCAGGGTGTCCACGATCGTGTGGGCGATCTCGTCCTGCAGCGCGAACACGTCCTCCACCGTGCGGTCGAATCGCTGCGACCAGAGCAGACGCCCATCGTCGGTCGAGGAGAGCTGCGCGCCGATCCGCAGCCGGTCGCCCGACCGGCGGACGGTGCCCTCGATCACCGCCGAAACGCCCAGCAGGGCCCCCACGGCCCGGACGTCCTGCAGCTTCCCCTTCAGGGCAAAGACGGACGTGCGCGACGCCACCCGCAGCCCGCGGACCTTCGAGAGCGCATCGATCAACTCGTCCGTGATCCCGTCACTCAGGTACTCGTTCCCGGGATCCGGGCTCGCATTCACGAACGGGAGCACGGCGATGGACCGCATCCTCGTGCCCACCGCCGCCGCGGGATCATCCTCGAGGGCGGTAATGAAGGCGCGGACGCCCACGAACCGCTCGGCCGGGTTCTTGGCCAGCGCGCGCGACAACGCGCGGACCACACCTTCGGGAACGTCCGGGCGCCACTGGCGCGCATTCGGGGGCGCCTCCGAAAGGTGGCGGGCCACGATGGTGCTGGCCACGCCTCCCGAGAACGGGGGCTGCCCGGTCAGCATCTCGAAGACCACGCACGCCAGACTGTAGATGTCGCTGGCCGGCGTGAGGTTCGCTTCCCCGGAGGCCTGTTCCGGGCTCATGTACTCGGGCGTCCCGACGATCAGCCCTTCGTCGGTGCGGAAGTCTTGCCGGATCGAAGGCGCGCGGGCGATGCCGAAGTCCGTGAGGACCGCATGGCCGTCGGTGAAGAGGATGTTCTCGGGCTTCACGTCGCGATGGACGACGCCGCTCCGGTGCGCGAAGTCGAGGCCGGCGCCCACCTCTTCGGCGATCCGCAGCGCCTCCCGGACCGGCAGGGGCCCCTCCCTGAGGCGCGCCCTCAGCGAACCCCCGGCCACGTACTGCGCCACGTAGTACAGGAGGCCATCGGCGGTCCCGGAATCGAGGAGCGGGACGATGTGCGGATGCGTCAGCCGCGCGGCGATTCCGATCTCCTGGAGGAACCGCTCGGGTCCGAGGGTTGCGCCCATCTCGGGGCGGTACACCTTGATGGCCACACGCCGGCCGTGGCGCAGGTCATCGGCGCCGTAGACGGTCGCCATGCCGCCGCGCCCGAGTTCGTCATCGATCGCGTAGCGACCCGCCAACGCGTCGCGGAGGGCCGCAGGGACGTCTGCCATGCAGGGAAGATGACACGTCCCCGCGCGGCCCGTCAGCGGCTCGCCTATTCCCGGAGTGTCTCGATCGGGTCAATGCGCGCGGCACGACGCGCCGGCGGCAGCGACGCCAGGACCGCCGCACCGGTCAGTAGGAGCGCCACCGCACCCAGGGTCACCGGATCATTCGGGGCAACGCCGTACAGCAAGGCCGACATGGCCCGTGTCGCGAGCAGGGCGCTGGCAATGCCGATCCCGGAACCCAGGATCCCCAGCCGAAGCCGTCCGACGAGCAGCCAACGGATGCCAGACAGCGGGGCGCCGAGCGCGACCCTGATTCCAAGCTCACGGCGCCGTCCTCGTGCCAACTGCGCCATGACGCCGTACACGCCGACCAGGGACATGGTGACTCCGGCCGCGGCGAACGAGAGGCCGAGGACCATGATGAAACGGCGCCGCGCCAGCGCCTAGTCCCGAACCGCGGCCAGCGTCCG
Source organism: Gemmatimonadaceae bacterium (assembly GCA_013360595.1). Taxonomy (GTDB): domain Bacteria; phylum Gemmatimonadota; class Gemmatimonadetes; order Gemmatimonadales; family Gemmatimonadaceae; genus JABWBJ01. The sequence goes on from JABWBJ010000035.1 coordinate 10,360, forward strand.
GAAGCCTGCGACAGCCACCTGGGGGCTCGAGGCCGATATTGCCGATCGAACGGCGGGAATGAGCGAGAGGGGATCAACGCTCGCCCGGATGACCAGGGTGCGTGGTCCGTTCTCGTCCTGCGCCACTGGCGCAAAGATCTCGGGTCGCGCCTCCGCTTCGAGTCCCTGCTGGCGCTCGCTGCCCACCACGCCCACGATCGTCCGCCAGAAGGACGTCGAGTCCGGATACCGGTCGAAGGCCACGCGCTTGCCGACCGGGCTCTCGTTAGGGAAGTACCGCCTGGCGAGCGCCTCATTGATGAGCACCACCGGGGGCGACGACGCGTCATCCTGCCGCGTGAAGGCGCGGCCAGCCAGCAGGCGCACCCCCGCGACTTCGTGGTAGCCGGGAGAGACCTCCCGGTGCAGGACGTCGATGCCGAACTCCTCTCGCTCCCGACCGGCCACCGCGAAGTCACTCGTCCAGGACGGGACCGTCATGGAGAGCCTCGAGATGGTCGCGGCGCCGGTCACTCCTGGAATGGCGCGAACCCGCGTAATGGCCTCGGCGAAGAACGCGTCACGGCGCGCCTGGGTGTCGAAGCGCCCGGGCGGGAGGTTCATGGCCACGGTGAGGACGCCGTCGGTCTCGAGCCCGGGATCAACCGACTGGACGCTCCACCAGCTCCTCACCAGGAGCCCCGCGCCGACCGTGAGCATCACCGCGATCGCAAGCTCCGCGACCGCGAGCCCGTGGCTCCAGCGCCGCACGGCCGAGCGCGTCCCTCCCCGACCGCCTTCCTTGAGCACAGGTACTGCTTGCCGAGCCAGATCAACATGGTCCGGTCCCCGCCCAACGCGAGCTGAAACTGTTTCCGCCGGAGGGAGAGCTTGCCCTTGGCCCTTTTCTGGGCGGAATACTCCGCAAAACCCACCCCGTGCTCGCGTTCGACCGCACGCTGGATCGTGTCCTCCGAGTAGCCAAAGTGCTCCGCCACCTCGACCAGCGTGGCCTGGACCGAGAGCAAGGCGTCGAGGATCGGCCAGCTGATGGCGATGGGCGGCCGGCCGCCCTTGTGCTTCGGCGCGGGAGAAGACGAATCGGCGGCCGTGGCGGGGGGCCTCACTCTTGGTCCATGGCTGGGTCTGCGAAAGAAGCCGAGAACGCCAGGCGAACCGGGCGAGCAGCGCTCGAAGATTCCTTTGTCGCGGAACCGGGCAAGCGACGGAGAACCTCCGTTTACCGACGCACGATCCCGCCTGGGCGCAGTCGTATCTCCGACACACCCCATTTCGGGCTGGACGCCATTCGGCCGACGAAGTACTGCTCGAAGGTCACCGATTCACCTCGCACTTGCATGATCCTGACTTCACCACTGAGGCGCTTGAGATCGAGCGACGTAACAGAGGCGATTCGGAATGAATCGTCTTCCACGGCAGTCGGTCTCGAACATTGACGCACACGAATCTCTGGATCCTTCCCCATCAGGTAGTCGATCATCTTTCGATCAACTCGAACGGTGTCCGCTCTCAATACGATGAGTCGATCGCACAGCCCCAGACTTGTCGTGTCGGCGAGGTGATAGCGCCTCGCGTCGGAAATCACCCGCAACACAAGAGCGACCGTATCCCAGTCTCCTTCGTCAACTCGCCCTGTCAAGGCAATCGGCGGTACGGATTGACCGCTCACCGCTGAAGGCACGCAAGGTGACCCCAGTAGCGTAAGAGCAAGCATGAGTGTCCGGGTGTAGCGAGACAGGATGACGACAGTCACAGTGGGGAGGGGGCAGGCGTGAGGCAGCTTTGGTCCGGGTTGGCGATGGGATTCAGGAAGGAATAGGGAGGGGTCGTGTACATCCATACATTCGCCAGGGAACCGGTTCGTTTGCCGCATTGTGTTGCGGATAGCCCAAGGCATGTGCCGTCTCGTGAAGCGACGCGGCTGCCAGCTCCCATGTCCAGGCGTCTCTATTCGCTCCGCTGCTGCCCGCGCTGTCGAAGACGAACTTGTCGATGTGAACCCACGCAGTGTACAGTGCCCCCGGATTGAGCGGATCTGCACCGTGGAAGTAGGCAGTGTGGTTGACCTCGCCCTGCAGATTGGGCAATACCCCAACCCAGATCGGATGGGTCGACTGGGGAGTCAGGTCGTATCGGACCTTGTTCAGCAGCTGCGAGCATATCCGTCGCACCATGGTGTCCGCGATAGTCGCGGGGTTCTTGGCGAACCGATTGAGTGCTGAGTCGAGTTGTGCCTTCTGGGTGGAGTTGAGCGGTTTCGTGCATGCGGCCTGGCTTTCGGGGTAGCAAACCCATACCTCGGCGGACGGCGGCGGAAGATTGCCCCACCCGTCGCCGCCGCCACCCTCTTCCCCGTCGCACCCGCTCTCATCCGGTACGAACGGATCCCAGTAGTCCCCACCCTCTCCGCCGTACGGCGCATTGTGATCGCGGTAGCCGAATGTCCAGACACCGTCGAGTAACTGGGTGTCCGGGGCGACAACAGGCGCTGCCCGGCTGGTCATCCGGCATTCCTGCAACAGGCCGGTGATGACCTTGGGATTCGCCTTGGGCTCCACCAACTCGCCGGTACAGCCGTACACGAGAGCCATTGATCCGACAAGGAACGCCATTCCACCGGCAGCCCGTCTGTGCGTCGTCGGTCCTATCTCCCGAGGGCTGGGGGCAGCATGATGATCGCGCAAACGCCGTGATCGTCAAGGGGTGCTTTGGCAACTTGTTGGAGCTAAACAAGTTGGCCAAACCCGATTCCCTCCATGCGAAGCTGATCGAGCGGCGCACTCATCCCTTGGCGCGGGGCCGGGAAGGCACGGACGAACTCCCCGTCGAGCTTCGTCCCGCGCGCCGGGAACCGCGCGGCCGACTGCTTGAAGAAGAACGCGATCCCCTGGTCCTCGCAGCGGCGGCGCATTGACCGCGGCCATGCGAGGTCGTGCGGGCGGAAGTGCGGGCCCGACTCGTCGGCGGGGGCGCGACGCCGCGTCCAGGCCGCTGGGCCGATC
>JABWBJ010000439.1 GCA_013360595.1 Gemmatimonadaceae bacterium
TGGCCGCCGCCGCGGCGGCAGCCGAGCCCTGCGCGCGGGCGACGAAGTACCCGCCCGCGGCCGCGAGCGCCAGAGCTGGGAGGACAGTGAGACGCACTGGGTGAGCGATGAGCGATGAGATCTGGATGCTGGTACACAATTTCTGCCTCAGGACCCTCGGCCTGCAAGGTACCAGGCCACATCACCAGGCATCCTCGGCGTCACCGCTTCCTGCTCCTCACCCTCTGCGTCCTCACCTCATTCGCTCCTCGCTTCTCATCCTCCGCGTCTTCACCTCATTGCTTATCGCTCATCGCTCATTGCACGCAACTCCCCTTCGGATCCGGCTTCGGCTTGTCGACCTTGAGCCGGTGCGGGAGGTTGCCGATCCTGAGCGCCGACTCGAAGACCAGGCGGCCGATCTGGGCCATGCGCGGATAGTCCAGGTACTGCGGCTCGTCCGTCACCTGATGGTAGTCCGCGTGCCCTCCGGTGGACATGAAGGTCACCGGGATGCCGTACCTGGCATACTCGTAGTGATCCGACCGGCAGTAGATGTTCTGCGGATGGCCGTTGGCATCCATCGAGTAGTCGAACCGCAGCCCGAGCTGCTTCTCCGCATTCACCGCCTCCACGAGGTCGCCCATCTCGGTGGACAGCCGGCGTGACCCGATCAGCTGGACGTATCCTTCGCCGCCACGGAGCAGCTTCCCTTCCAGGTCTTCGCCCGTGACGTCGTCGGCGCCGCCGCGACCGACCATGTCCAGGTTGATCTGCGCCACGATCGAGTCGCGGGGGACCGTCGGCCTGGCGGTGAAGTAGTTCGCGCCCCAGAGGCCGGCCTCCTCGCCCGTGTGCCACACGAACAGGATCGACCGCTTCGGCTTCTCGCGCCCCCGCGCGAACTGCTCCGCCACCTCCAGCACCGTCATCGACCCCGAGGCGTCGTCGTCCGCCCCGTTGTAGATCGAATCGGGCCGCGGGGCGCTGATGGCACGCAGGCTGTCGATGATCGCCTTCACCCGGACGAGCTCCTCGGCGGTCGCGGGCCGCGGGTCGCTGTCGGCCCCCTGCGGCCGAACCACCTGCATGAAGGCCCTCACCGAATCGTGGTCCACGGGCCCCTGCGCCCGCGTGCCCACATGGTCGTTATGCGCGCCGATCGCCACGTACTGGTGCCTCAGAGCCGGGTCGGTCCCGGGCAGCATGGCCACCACGTTGCGTCCGGGCTTCGGCGTGTCCACGAAACGCACCGAGGTGGTGATCGGTTTCCCCGCCATCCGATGCGTCCACGACGTGGCCGGAGCGCCGAACAGCGCCTCTCCCACCGCGCGCGTCACGTTGAGCGTGAGCGGAACCCAGTCCTGCAGGTAGTTCGTGGTCGTGCTCTGGAAGGCGTTCCGCAGGGCATTCGGGCTCAACGCCTCTCCGATCACGACGACGTTGGCCGCGGCCACGGCCCGCATGGCCAGCCACTGGTTGTACCCGTTCGACGCCACGAACTTGCCGATGTCGGTCCCGGGGGCCAGACCGCCCGGCACGAAGACGAGCACGCGGCCACGCGCCGAGTCGACCGGAATGTTCCTGGTCGTATCGAGCCAGGCGCCCACAAAGACCGGGGTCGCGTTCGCCACGTCCTTCGTGAAGCCGTTGGCGCCGGCGGTGAAGTCGGTGCCGGCCGTGAAGGTGGCGCCGTCGACCGCGATCGTGGAAGCCGAGTCCAGGACGCGCGTGAACAACGGAACCTTCTGGAAGAACGTCCCGTTGTCGCCGGCCGGCTGAAGGCCCAGCCGCCGGACTTCACTTTCGATGTACGCCGTGCCCATGTCATTGTACGGCGTTCCCACCTGCCGGCCCATCATGGAGTCGTCGGCGAACTTGTAGACACGGGTCATCAGGTCGCCGGCGGTGATTTCAGCCACCGTGGGCGGACCGATGTACTTGCGCGGCACCGGCGCGGCGGCCTGGCCCGGCAACAGCCCCGGGGCGACGAGCGCAGTCCACAGCGCGGGAAGCACGAAACGAATCGAGATCGGCATGATCGAGAAGGCGGATGGACGGTAATCCCCGGGGCGGATCCCGGCACGCACCCAGGCATGCCTCGGGAGGCGGGACTCGATGGAGACCCGCGCCCGGCGGGGAATGGTCCTGAACAGTCGATACCGGTCCTGTCACCCGCAAGGCGCGCGTGACAGGGCGCGCCACCTATGGACGAACGGAATCGTAGCGCCGGCCACGCCACGAGCGAGGGCGGCGGGCCGTGGAGAGTGCGAGGCGGACGACGGCGGCGGCGTCGGTGGTCCATGACAGCCAGTACGGGAGCCCCCGGCGCTCGTACGAGGGGGCAAGTGCCGCCAGGACGAGGAGCCGCAGGGCGAACAGCCCGGCATTCAGTCGAACCCCGGACGTCGGGACGGCCACGGCGCCCGACGCCGCCGCC
>JABWBJ010000440.1 GCA_013360595.1 Gemmatimonadaceae bacterium
CTCGGCCGCCGTGGGCGCGGCCCGGGCGAGCTCCAGACGCCCGGGACCGCGGCGATCAGCGGCGACTCCATCCTGGCCGTCATGGACAACGGCCAGCGGCGCGTCGTGCTCTACGACCTTCGCGCCGGCGGGTACCACGGCAGTTTCGTGCTGCGCGGCTGGCTCCCGACGCTGCGCTTCAGCGGTGGACTGCTCCTGGCCGGGATGCTGCAGGTGGACTCCGGCACCGCCGTCGCGCGCCACACGTTCGCCGGAGAGCGCTTGAGTGGCGAAGGGGTCCTTCCGCCGGTCATCCGGAAGCACCCGATGCTCCATGCCGGGTTCGGCAGCGTCACCTTCACCGAACTTGGCGACGACGTGTTCGCCGCCTTCGAGGTGTCGCAGTCCCTCTTCCGCTGGCAGCGGGGCAGTCGCGTTGCCGAGGAGATTCCCGTTCCGGCGCTCCGCCGCAAGGGTGTGCGCCCGGAGCTGTTCGAGGAGATGCTGCGGGATCCGTCGAAGGTCGCGGCACTGGCCTGGGATCGCTCGGTCCCGACCCTGCTGTCGGTCATCGGGCCCCGAACGCTGGGCCTCGTGACGCTCGACGGCCACTTCGAGCAGGCAACCTTCGTCGGCACCTTCTCGCTCACGGTCATCGACCTGTCTCGCCGCCGCGTCTGTCCCGATATTGCGATTCCGGCGCCACCGGACCCGCTTCCGCGCATCACGCTGCACGGCGATACGCTCGTCGTCCTGCAACAGGGAGAGGATGCGCGTGGCCAGCCCATGGCGCAGATTCGACGCTTCGTCGTTCGCGCCGAGGGCTGTGACTGGAGGGCGATACCGCGCCCGTCGCCGGAAGGGGCTGCGACCCCAGCCGCACCCGGGCATGCGGTATGGCCGAGCCGATGACGCGGGAAGTCGCCCGCGCGGTGTGGCGAACGCGGTCCGGCGACGCGTATCTTCGAGGGTGACTCCCTTAACCGCAGCGCGGATGCGAACCTCTGCTCTCCTTGCCACCGCGACTCTCGCCGTGTCAGTGCCGCTGTCAGGCTGGGCACAGGAGAGAGCACCGCACGTTGCCGAGCCACTGCTGACCGCGCTCGAAGGCACCTGGCGAATGCAGGGGCACGTGAGGGGCAGGCCCGTCGAGTACGCCACGCGCGTCTCCCGCACGCTCGCCGGTCGTTTCGTTGAGGTGCACATGGTGGATGTGGCGTCGCCACCGGCCTACGAGGCACGGGTGTTCATCGGCGCCGACACGGTTGCCGGACGCATTCTGGTCCACTGGCTCGACAGCTTCGGGGCGGCCTTCTCCGTTCCGCACGGAATCGGCCACGTCTCCGGCGACACCCTGCGCTTCGACGTTGCCTACGCCACCGGTCCATTCCGCGATACGCTCATCTTCGATCGCCGGACGGACACCTGGCACTTCGCCATCGAGGCCGGTGACGACCGCGGCGGCTGGCAGAGCTTTGCCACTTACACGCTCCGCCGCGCGCCGCCGCGCCAGCGATGACGGGTGGCGCCGTTGGCGCCCTGCACGGAGAGCGACACGCGGCCACGGGAGGAACGCATGCGGAGAGTCCGGTTTTCGGCGGCAGTCAGCCTCGACGGCTTCATCGCCGGCCCCAACGGCGAGAGCGACTGGATCGTGATGGATCCCGACATCGACTTCGGCTCGCTCATGGGCTCGTTCGACACGATCCTGCTCGGCCGGAAGACGTGGGAGGCGACGCGCGGACACGGCGGCTCCGGCATGCCCGGCATGCAGGTGTACCTCTTCTCCCGCACGCTTCGCGCGGAAGACTGCCCGGGAGTGACGCTGTCGGCGAACCCGCGGGAGACGGTTGCCGCGCTCAAGGCGAAACCCGGCAAGGACATCTGGCTTTTCGGGGGCGGCGAACTCCTCAGCAGCTGCCTCGCCGACGGACTCGTCGACTCGGTGGAACTGGCGGTCATTCCCGTCCTCCTCGGCACCGGGCGCCCGCTGGCTCCGCACCTCGCGCGGTACGCCCGCCTCCGCCTGGCGAACCACCGGGTCTACCCCAGCACCGGGACGGTGTCTCTGGACTACGCCCCTGAACCCCGAACCCTGAAACCCGAACCCTGAACCACGAACCCCGACTCCGCCGGAAAGAGCCGCGACCCCATCCAGGCGTCGAGCCGGTAGACCGGCCCGCCCGAGTCGGCACGCAGCCACAACCCCTCCGTCGCGGAGTCCACCAGCACGTTGAGGAGCACCCGCTGCGACGCCGACAGCAGCCGCACCGCCGCGTCGGGACGCCGGAAATCGAATGAGTCCTGCTGCGCCGGGCGCGCGAAACCGGCCGCCCTGAGATCGCGGTACTCGTTGAGCAGCGTCGCCACGGCCGCGGAATCGGCCTCGCGCCCCGAGGGCGCGAGCGACCACCGGGGGCCGCG
>JABWBJ010000441.1 GCA_013360595.1 Gemmatimonadaceae bacterium
CCGCCGTAGGCACCACGAGCCCCGGGACGGCGCGGGCCTTCGCGCGGGTCACCGCGGCCGCGAGTCCGCGCGCCTTGAACGAGGCCGTGGGATTCACGCCCTCGTCCTTTATCCAGAGTCGCCTGACGCCGGCGACTCTGGCCAGCGCCGGCGATTCGATCAGCGGCGTCAGCCCCTCCCCGAGGCAGACCGGCGTTTCGCCGGGCATGAGTGGCAGGGCCGGCGCGTAGCGCCAGAGATCCCAGCGGGCCACGAGGTCGCCGCGCGCGGGTGGCGGCGACGTGAAGCGGACGAGAAAGGGCTGGCCGCAGTCGGGACACAGTCCGACGCCGGCATCCTGCGGCGCACGGCCGCCGCAGGCGGAACAGGAGAGGATCCAGGACGTCACGAGGGGTGCGGTGAAGTGTCGTCAGGCACGGACGGCGGCGCGGCCGGTTCGCGCAGAGCGGCGAGCAGCCGGTGGGCGGAGGCGAGCGAGAAGCCGGGCAGCGCGGCGATGGCTTCGGGGGACGCGCCCCGGATCCCGTCCAGGGATCCGAACGCCGACAGCAAGGTACGGCGGCGAGTGGGTCCGATGCCCGGGAGTTCCAGAAGGCGGGACGTGACGGTCCGCGCCTTCCGTCGCGCCCGGTTGAACGTGACCGCGAACCGATGGGCCTCATCACGCGCCTGCTGCAGCAGGCGGAGCGCCGGCGACCGGCGCGGGAGCCGCACCGACTCGCTCCGGCCCGGGATGAAGACCTCCTCGTCCTTCTTGGCGAGACTCACGACGGGGAGATCGGCCTGTCCCTGCGCCGCCAGCGCGTCCTGCGCCGCGGAGAGTTGCCCGCGGCCGCCGTCCACGACCACGAGATCGGGGAGCGGTTTGCCTTCCTCGGTGCGGCGGCGAACGTACCGGCCGACGACTTCACGCATCGACGCGAAATCGTCGGTGCCTTCCACCGTCTTCACGCTGAACTTCCGGTACTCGGATCGCCGCGGACGGCCGTTCTCGAACCAGACGCAGGATCCGACCGTGTCCTTGCCATGCGCCGTGGAGATGTCGAAACAGACCAGACTCCGGGGGACCCGGGTGAGCCCGAGCTCGCGCTGCAACTCGTAGACCGGATTCGTCGCCCGCTCCTCGGCCTCCGACGACGCGAGCTTGAACTCTTCCAGCAGGTGGCGGGCGTTCTGCTCGGCGAGATCCACGAGCTCGCGGCGCGGGCCACGCTGCGGGACGCGAATGGTCGTTCCCGGGAGCGAGGCCTCGAGGAGTTCGCGGTCCTCGAAATCCGCCGGCACCAGCAGCTCGGCGGCCCGGTCCGCGCCGGTCCGGTACGGTCCGGCGAGGAAGGCGGAGAGGATCGCCCCGACGGATTCGCCCTCCACGTGCTCCATGAAGCGCTGGTCCCGGGCCATGAGCTTCCCCGCGCGCACCCGGAGCACGACGACGCAGGCGTCGTCGCCATCGCGGGCCAGTCCAACGGCGTCCTGGTCGCCGCCTTCCACGCGCAGGACAACGGTCGACTCCTCCATCTGCTCGAGGCGCTGGAGCGCGTCGCGCAGCTCGGCGGCGCGCTCGTAGTCCATGGCCGCCGACGCGGCCTGCATGCGCTCGCGGACCCGGCGCACGACCTCGGCGGTGCGGCCTTCCAGGAAGAGCACGACCTCGTCGATCATCGCCCGATAGGAGGCCGCGCTTTGCAGGCCGACACAGGGCGCCAGGCAGCGGCCGATGTGGTAGTCCAGGCAGGGCCGGTCGGGGGCGTCGTCCGGCAGCCCGTAGTGGCAGGAGCGCACGGTGAAGAGCCGTTTCACGACGTTCAGGGCGCGGCGCATCGCCCCGACGTCGGTGTACGGGCCGAAGTACCGGGAGCCGTCGTCCACCACGCGGCGGGTGACCAGGACGCGCGGGAACGGTTCGCCCAGGGTGACCTTGATGCAGGGGTACGTCTTGTCGTCGCGGAGCGAGATGTTGAAGCGAGGCCGGTGTTCCTTGATCAGGGTGTTCTCGAGGATGAGGGCATGGGCCTCGTCAGGCACCACGATGGTCTCCAGCTCCTGGATGAGACGCACCAGCGCCTGGGTCTTGACGCTTCCCTCATGGTCGGCGGCGAAGTAGCTCCGGACCCGCGAGCGGAGGCGCTTGGCCTTGCCGACGTAGAGCACCGTCCCGGCCGCGTCCTTCCACAGATAGACGCCCGGCGTCTCGGGAAGGTGCGGAAGCCGCGCGGCGACGGCAGGCGGCACGGCGCGCATACCTAACGCGACCTCCGGAACACGCGCCGGTGCAGCGCCACGGCCTCGGGGATGCCGGCGCGCCAGGTCACCAGCCAGTACGTCATCCCGTACACGCCCAGCACCAGGCCGGTGCGCACCAGCATCGGAGCGCCGGCGTTCGCCCACCGCGCCCCCAGG
>JABWBJ010000442.1 GCA_013360595.1 Gemmatimonadaceae bacterium
TCCTCCGGCGGGCTCTCGGTGCTGACGTTCCTGCGCGTGAGGACCTGGCTCGCGATCGACGACCTCACCGGGGCGCGGGAGCTGGTGGAGGACGCGGCCTGGCTCGGCCGGGTCGAGGGCCTCGAGGCCCATGCACGGTCGGCGGAGCGGCGCCTGAGGTCCTAAGGCGGCGCGGCGACGCCGGCGGCGAGCGGGTCAGTCCTTCGGCTTCGCGGCGTCCTGGCTCGTTCCCGGTCTCGGCATGGTCAGGATCGAGGCGAGCAGATCGATCCCCTCCCACAGGTTGCGCAGCCTGAGGTTCTCGTCCGGGCCATGCTGGTTGTTGTCATGGTTCACGAGCGAGACGCCGACGGTGGGGAGCTTCAGCCCTTCGCTGAATTCCCCGAACGGCATGCTTCCACCCAGCGTCGGGAGCTGAACCGGGGTGACCGGACCGCGCGTGAGTGCCCGTGCCACCGCCTGCGCCAGCGGCTCGTCCATCGAGACCCGGACGGCGCGGTTGCCGCCGCGTGCGTCCACGCGTGCCAGCAGCGGATGCGCGAGTCGTTCTTCTTCGGTGGGCGCGCGATTGACCACGACGAAGTACCCCTGCTTCCGCACGTGCGCGATCACCCGCTCGTTCATCTTCTGCGGATCCAGCCCGTGCACCAGTCGCATGGCGATGCGGGCGGTCGCCGTGGCAGGAATGGCCGTCCGCCCCGGGGCGCTGAAGCCGCCGCCGGACTCCATCTGCAGCACGTTCAAGGTCGGCTCGTTGAGCTTCACCTCGAGCCGTTCGGTCGGACGCTCGGGGCGCGCCACGCCGAACTCTCTTGCCAGAACGGCTTCCACGTCCGGCGCCGCGGCGAGCGCGCGCCGCTCGGTCGGCGTGAGCGGCGTGACGTCGTCGTAGAATCCGTCGATGAGCACGCGCCCCTCGTCATCCTTCATGGAAGCCAGCAGGCGCCCGAGGCGGATCGATGCGTCCGGCGCCCAGTTCCCGTAGTTGCCGCTGTGGAGGTCGTTCCGTGAACTGAAGACCGTGACGGTGACGCCCGCGCTGCCGCGTACGCCGTAGTACATCGTCGGACGCCCGCCGGGATGGCGGGGCCCGTCGAGGGTGATCACCAGGTCGGCCGTCAGCTTCGCGCCATCGCTGGCCACGAACCGCCGGAAATTCGCCGAGCCGGCCTCTTCCTGGCCGTCGAGCACGACGCGCAGGCTCCAGGTTGGCCGCTGGCCCGTCGCCTTCAACGCGTCCACTGCAGCGAGCAGCGCCATGATCGGCGCCTTGTCGTCGGAGGCCGATCGCGCGTAGATGCGGGCGTCGGGATCGAACATCTCGGGGAAGGCACCCGGCGCCGTCGTTCCGGCCGGCGACCAGACACACGGCGCAAAAGGACCACATCGTGTCCATTCGCTGGAGTCGACCGGCTGGCCGTCGTAGTGGATGTAGAGTGTGAGTACGCCGCTCGACGGCTGGGCCTCGAGGGTCGCAAGGATCACCGGGGCGCCGCTCGTGACGGCCTGGGTCTCGACCGTGAAGCCGCGCTTCCGGAACGACGCGGCCAGCCACTCGGCGTTGCGCCGCATGTCCGCGTCGTTGCGCGCGACGTTCGGGATGGCCAGCAGGGAGGCGAATTCCTCGACGATCGGTCGCTGGTTCCGCAGCGTCCAGGCCGCGACGGCCGACTGGGCGCCGCCTGGCGCGGCGGTGACGCACGCGAGGAGCAGGGTGACGACAGGCTTGCGCATGAATCCGGTCTGGAATTAGGCGTTGATGGAATGGCGCGACCGCAACGTGGCGGATTGCGCCGCCGGTGATCGGCGCCGGTCACCGCTCGAGTGCACGGGACTCGACGGAGAGCCAGCGGAAGACGAGGAGATGACCAAGTAACGCAGCCAGCACCAGAACCGTGGGAAGCCAGACCCAGGGTACCTGCGTGATCCAGGCGCTGGAGGGTTCGTTCTGGAAGACCCGGAACGGTGTCGGAGCGGAGAGCAGCGAGATGGTGACGATGTTGAGGAGCAGTCCGAGTCCGAGGAGGTTCCAGGCCATGACGACGCGCCGCGCGGCGGGCCGGTCGCCGGTCGCCAGCCAGAGTCCGACGGCGACGGCCGTCACTCCGGTGACGATGTCGAAGTTGCGGCCGGCGTAGGTCATCTGGACCGGGATCAGCCCTTCGGACCAGGCGCGATGCAACAGCAGCTCGACGGGGATGCGAAAGGCCTGAAAGCCCACGAGGAACGCCACCGGGATGCCGGACGCCAATCGGGTGCCGAACGGTGAGTGGGTGAGCCGGATGGCGATGCCAAGGGAGGCGATGAGCGCGATGGCCATGGTGGGCGGCGGCTCGAACTGCAGAAACCCTCGTGCCGCGGCCACTCCGGTGAGCGCCACCCAGAGCCCGGTCC
>JABWBJ010000443.1 GCA_013360595.1 Gemmatimonadaceae bacterium
CGACCCGGCGCCTCGCCGACGCGCGGCGGCACGTCCGGCCGAACGAGCCCTTCCTTCCACCCGGAACCCCGGGGAACGGCCGCTCCCGGAGCGCGCCGAGCGCCGCGTGCAGGGACCTGCCACGGGCCGAGTCACGATTCAACGATTCACGACCGATGCTCAACGACCTCCGGTACGCCGTCCGTTCCCTGTCGCGCGCGAGGGGCTTCGCGCTCGCCGTCATGCTCACGCTCGGCCTCGGGATCGGCGCCAACACGGCGATCTTCAGCGTGGTCCGCGGCGTCCTGCTGCGGCCGCTTCCCCACCGCGACGGCGACCGCCTCGTCTACCTCCGGCAGTCCGTGAACGGACCCGGCGGCGAGAACATCCTCTTCTCCGTCCCCGAAATCCTCGATTTCCGGAACGGGTCGCGTTCGCTCGCCGGCATCGCCGAGTACTCGCAGATGGCGTTCACGCTCCAGGGCGAGGACGACGCCGTGCGGATCAACGTCGGCCTGGTCACGGGGAACTACTTCGAGGTCATGGGCCTGCGGGCGATCATCGGGCGCACGCTGAACGCCGGAGACGACGGCACCGGCGTGCCGCCGGTGATGGTCCTCACGCACGAGTACTGGACGCGGCGGTTCGGCGGCGATTCGGGGATCGTCGGCCGGATGGTGCGGATCGACGGCCGGAACGTGGAGGTGGTCGGCGTGATCCAGCCGGCCCCGACCTTCCCGAACCGCATGGACGCGCTCCTCAACATGGTGATCAGCGAACACCACACCAGCGCGATGATGGTGCACGGGCGCACGCACCGGATGACCGAAATGATCGCCCGCCTCGCCCCGGGGGCCACGGTCGAGCAGGCGCGCGCCGAGGTGGCCACCATCCGCCAGCGCGTCCAGTCGGAGCACACGGACGCGTACGACCCGGCCTCCGGATACCGGGTCGCCGTGATCCCGTTCCAGGAGGTGCTGGGCGAGCGGGCGCGGCTCACGCTCTGGCTGCTGATGGGGGCCGCCGCCTTCGTGCTGATCATCTCCGCCGCCAACGTGGCGAACCTGAGCCTGATGCGGGCCATCCGGCGCGAGCACGAGCTGCTGGTGCGCGCGGCGTTAGGCTCCGGCGTGGCCCGCCTCCGCCGCCTCCTCCTCGTCGAGAACCTGGTGCTGGCCTTCGCCGGCGCCGCTGTCGGACTGGTGCTGGCCCGCCTTGGCCTGGGCCTCCTCGTGTCGCTGGCCGAACGGTACTCCCCGCGCGCGAACGAAATCCGGCTCGACGGCATGGTCCTCGGCTTCACCGTCGCCGTCACCGCCGCCGTGGCCGTCCTGCTCGCGTACGCCCCGCGACTGGCCCGCGAGGGCCAGCTGGGAGCGTGGATCTCGTCAGGCGTCAACCGGATGAGCGGCAGCCTGCGCCGCGCCCGGCTGCAGCGGGCCCTGGTCGTGGCTCAGGTGGGCGTCTCCGTCGTCCTGCTCACCTGCGCGGGGCTCCTCACCCGCACCATGCTGGAACTGGCCGACGTCGACGCCGGCCTGCGGGCCGAGGAAGTGCTCACCATGGAGGTGCCGCTCGCGGCGGGCGCCCGCGCCGATGCCGAGGCCAAGGCGCTCTACGACCGGATGAGGCTCGAGATCGGCGCGATTCCCGGCGTGAGCGAGGTCGGACTCGGTTCCACCATGCCGCTCCGCGCCGCCGGCTTCCAGCTCGAGGTCAAGGCGGAGCATCGCCCCGTCGCCCCCGGCGAACCGATGCCGCGCGCCGAGTTCCGGACGGCCAGCCCCGAGTACTTCCGCGCCGCGGGCATTCCGCTCAAGGCCGGCCGGGAGTTCACGACCACGGATCGCGACAGCGCCGCCAGGGTCGTGATCCTCAACGAAACGCTGGCGCGCCGCCTCTTCGGCGAGCGCGATCCGATCAACCAGCGCGTGGCGTGGACCGGGGACGTGCTGCGCTTCATTCCGGTGAGCGGCGAGTGGCGGACGGTCGTGGGGGTCGTGGGCGACACCCGGGACGGCGGGCTCGACGCCGAGCCGCGCCCGGTGATGTTCCAGCCGTTCGCGCAGGAACAGGCGTTCACGGGGGGCCTCGTGATCCGCGCCGAACGCGACGCGTCGGCGCTCGTGCCGGCGACCACGCGCGTGGTGCGGAGCGTCGCGCCGTCGGATCCGATCGAGAACGTGCTGACCGTGTCGCAGATCCGGGACCAGAGCGTGGCCCCCCGCCGGCTCAACGCGGCCCTGGTCTCGTCGTTCGGCGGCCTCGCGGTGCTGATCGCCGCCGTGGGCATCGCCGGCGTGCTGGCCTTCTCGGTCAGTGCGCGGACGAACGAGATCGGGATCCGCATGAGCCTGGGCGCCGACGGAGGGGCCGTCCAGCGGATGGTGATGCTCGAGGGCGGCGTGCTGCT
>JABWBJ010000444.1 GCA_013360595.1 Gemmatimonadaceae bacterium
CTGGATCTGCGACGCCGCCTCGGCGTCGGCGACTTCCGCGAGCTGCCGCGCCGCCGCCTGACGCTGCTTGATCTCCGCCTCGTTCTCCGCCATCGCCACCTCGGCGATCTTGCGCGCCTCGGCCTGCTTCTGCCGGGTCTCGGCCACGGCGGATGCCTTGGCGATCTCGGCGTCGCGAAGCGCCTCGGCCGTGCGCTTCTCGCCGATGGCGGCCAGGTACCCCACGCGATCGGCCACGTGCTGGATCTTCAGCACGTCGAGCTGGAGCCCGAGCTTCTTCAGATCGTGGTCGGCCTCGTCGGACAGGTGCTTGGCGAAGCCGAGCCGGTCCTCGTTGACCTCCTCGGGCGTGAGCTTCGCGAGCACGCCGCGGAGGTTCCCCGTCAGGGTCTCGCGGGCGAGCGCCTCGATCTGGTTGATGTTCTTCCCCAGCAGTCGCTCGACCGCGTTGTTGAAGACCACCTCGGGATCCGAGGCGATCTTGACGTTGGCGATCGCCTTGACCGTCAGCGGGATGTTCCCCTTCGAGAACGCGTCCTCGACCGAGAGTTCCAGGGGGATCGTCGACAACGAGAGCCAGTTCACCTGCTCGATGATCGGGATGCGCATGGTGCGGCCGCCCATCACGGTGCGGTAGCCCACCGTGCCGCCATCTTCCGAGATGCGTTTCCGCCCGGTGATGATCGCGGCGATGTTCGGCGGCACGATGACGATCAGGTTCTTGACCGTCAGGATCACGAGGAGGATGAGGGCGAGCACCACGCCGCCCAGCACGAGCCCGACTTGCGACAGCAGATTGTCCAGCATCGAGGTCTCCGTTCCGGTATCGTCAGGCGCCCAGCCGCGGCGCGTCCGTCTCAGGGGAAAGTTCGTCGTTCGGAGCCACCAGCGCGACGCCATCGCGGATCTCGAGGATCACGACGCTCAGCCACAGCTCGGGGTTCGCCGCGCCGTCATCGAACGGCTGCGCGAGCAGTTCCTGGGACCGGCCCCCGCGCGACACGAAGATCTTCCCGGTCCCGCCGGCCTGCAGCGGGAGCACGACCTGGGCCGTGGCTCCCACCCAGGCGCGGTCTCCGGGCATCTCGCCGGACTCCGACTTGCGCAGCCAGCCGAAGGCCACGGTACTCAGCGACGCCCCGACGCCGCCGATGAAGAGGGCGAGCAACGCGGTCAGCAGGCCACGCTGGCCCCCCCACATCCAGTTGAGCGATACGCCCGTCACGCCGAACGCGAACAGGAAGTACGTGGCGTTCCGGAGTGAGAGGAGCTTGTAGGTGTCGAGTGCGTGGTGGGTATCGCCGTCGATGTGCAGGTGGCCGTCGACATCCCCGTGCGAGCCACTGGTGTCGGCGAACACGGAAAACAGGTACATCCCCACGCCGACCACCATCGCGAACCAGTAGAGGGCTGTCATTGGGTAAGCGGGACCGGGGATCGCGACGCGCGGAATATGGGGAACGGGGACAGGTCGCGGGAGCACGGAGCCCTCTGACGCCGCCCGGCCGCACTGGGGGGCCGGGGCCGCATTGCCGAATCCGGTCCGGCGAATTGCCCCACGGCTGCTGTCGCGGAGCCACAGGACGCTGTCGCCTGAATCGTCCGGCGGACGTCGCGGCGGCCTGCCAGCCGAGCCACCGGCGGCGTCGGTACTGCCTTCGCTATCCATTGTGGGGCAACGAGTTACGCCGTTGTCCTGCGGGCGCGTCCGCGCGCGGCTTCGGTACGAATCGCTGCGACCTCGACGGCAGCTAAATTGCTCCGGAGATCGGCGATCGCCTCGCCCCGACCGGGCGCCCTGCGTTCCACCGCGGACCCCCTCGCATGACAGCTGTCAGTACCGTGACCGCCGGCCTGGTCTCCCTGGCCGCGATCCGTTCGGCGGCGGCGCGCCTCGCGCCGGTCGCGGTCCGCACACCGCTCCTGGCGGATCCCGTTGCCTCCGACCGTCTGGGCGCACCGGTCCGGCTCAAGCCGGAGATGCTGCAGCGCGGCGGGGCATTCAAGTTCCGCGGCGCCTACAGTTTTCTGGCCGGTCTGACCGAGGCCGAGCGCCAGCGGGGAGTCATCGCGCCGAGTTCCGGCAACCACGCCCAGGCGGTGGCACTGGCCGCGAGGCTCTTCGGAGTGCCGGCGACGGTGGTGATGCCCACGACCGTCACCGACGCGAAACGTGCGGGCGCCGAGCGGCTGGGGGCCCGTATCGTGCTGGCCGGCACGACGACCCGGGACCGGATGGACCGCGCCGTCGAGCTTTGCCGCGAGGAGGGATCGACGCTGGTCCCGCCGTTCGACGACGCGCGGATCATCGCGGGCCAGGGCACGGTGGGGCTGGAGATCGTCGAGGACCAGCCTGACGTCGACACGGTGCTGGTGCCGGTCGGGGGGG
>JABWBJ010000445.1 GCA_013360595.1 Gemmatimonadaceae bacterium
CTCCCGCGACCGCGGCATCGAGCGCGGCACGGCCCGCGGCGTCTCGTCAGGCTCATCCGGCACCGGCGACACCCGCTGCCGCAAACGGTCGAAGCCGATCCCCACCGACGACGTCCGCGCGAACATCCACGCCACGACGATGCCGCCCGCGTGCGTCAGCGAGGCCAGCGCCCCGGCCTCTCCCGCCTGGATCACGCCCACCGCCAGCGTGATCGCGATCAGCGCCGCCACCAGCGTGCGCACGCGGACGGGGAACGACATGAAGAGGTACACCTCCTCGTTCGGCCACCGCATCGCGTAGGCCGTCGCCACCCCCAGCACCGCGCCCGTCGCCCCCAGGAGCACCGTGTCGCGCACCAGGAGCGTATGCAGGAGCAGCCCGCCCAGCCCGCACCACAGGTAGAAGTTCCGGAACGAACGCGTCCCCCAGGCCTGCTCCAGGCGCGGCCCGAACAGCACGAGCAGGTAGGCGTTCAACGCCAGCGCCCAGAAGGTCCCGTGCACGAACAGGTGCGTGCCGATCGTCCACCAGCGGCCCGGCTGCTCGACCACGCGGTATCCGAACGCGCCCCGCACGTTGTCCGCGCCGAAGAGCGTGAACTGCAGGAAGAACACGACGACGTTCAGCGCCACCAGCCACCGGACTGCCGGCGTGAGGCGTGGCACTTCCTGATCGTCGGACGGGGCGTGCGTCATCGGGTCGCTCTCGGCGGACTGCCTGTATCTAAACGCGGCGACACCGGATTCTGTTCCGCGGGCCGCGGTTTTGGCATCCCCCCGGTGCCGGAGTCCTACCGCATCGTCGCCGGGCCGCTCAGGCGGGCCAGGAGCCGGACGTCCCGGTGCCGGGCCGAGGCGTGCTCCATGAGGGTGCTCCAGCGCTTGTCCAGCACCCCACGCTCGGCGGTCGGCCCCGGATGAATGACAATGCTGGTCGCCTCGCTCGCGGCGTGTACCTGCTCGACGACCTGCAGGTAATCCGCGTCACTGGCCTCATCGGTACCCGCGATGGTCACCGCGTGCGCGCGGCCCAGCGACGCCGCCGAGCGCAACGTCGCCACCACGTGCTCCATCGCCGGCGCCACCGCCGGGGGATCGATCGTCACCTGCACGAGCGTGAGATACGGGTGGAGCACCGCGAGCGCCTCGGGGCGCTGCCCGTCCGTGTCCGCCATGATCTGCGTGCCTTCCGGGAGCTGTTTCAGCGCCGCCGCCAGGAAGTCCGCGTTCCCGAACGCGTCGCGACCCGTCACGCACACCGAGTGATACACCGTGCGTCCCAGCGCCCGGGTGATTTCCCGGGCCAGGGCGTCGGCGGTGTACATCTGCGCCGTTTCCGCCGCCCCCGCGAAGCGGATGAAGACCTGGCGCCGACCCGCCCACGCCCCCTGCCGCTGAATGCCGGATGGAATGCCGGCCAGGGCGGCGGCAAGAACCGGTGTTGCACCCATCGTCTCACGATCCCCCGTGTAAGGTCGCCAGCCGAATGATCCGATCGCACAGCTCCGCGAACGAGATGCCCGCCGCGGCCGCCGCCTGTGGAATCAGGCTCAACTCCGTCATGCCGGGAAGGGTGTTCGCTTCCAGACAGAAACAACCACCGGAATCACTCAGGCGGAAGTCGATCCGCGCGTACCCGCGCAGCTTCAGGGCCCGGAAGGCCCGCAACGCCTGCTCCCGGACGGTCGCCGCCACTCCGCCGTCGAGCGCCGCCGGAAAGACCTCGACCGCCATCCCCTTCGTGTACTTGCACTCGTAGTCGTACAGCTCCTTCACCGGGATGATCTCCCCCACGGGGAGTGCCTCCCCGCCCAGGATCCCCACCGTCAGCTCCCGCCCGGGGACGAACGCCTCCACCATCACCTCGTCGTCGTGGCGAAAGGCCTCGTCGATCGCCCCCTGCAACGCCTCCGGGTCCCGCACCAGCGTGAGCCCCACCGTCGACCCCTGCTTGCTCGGCTTGACGATGACCGGGAAGCCCAGCCGGGTCGACACCTCCTCCACGCTCACCGGCGCCATGATCCAGTCCGCCGTGGGGACGCCGGCGCTGCGGAAGAGATGCTTGGAGAGGTCCTTGTCCATCGCCAGCGCGCTCGCCAGGTGACCGCTCCCGGTGTACGGGATTCCGGTGAGGTCGAGCAGCGCCTGGATCGTCCCGTCCTCGCCCGTCCCGCCGTGCAGCGCCAGGAAGATGACGTCGGTGTCGCCGAGGTGGTCGAGCGTGGTAGGGAGCTGCCGGTTCTGTACCGCCAGCGCCTGCACGTCGGGCGGCGCCGTCTTCACCACCCGCCCGCTCGCCAGCATCGCCCGCTCGTCCCCCTCCGTGAGCACCCCGCGCGCCGTATCCACCACCCGCACCTCGTGCCCGGCCGCGCGAAGC
>JABWBJ010000446.1 GCA_013360595.1 Gemmatimonadaceae bacterium
GGTCTGGCGGCTCCGGCGGCGGGGGCTCGGGCGGTGGCGGATCGGGTGGCGGCGGAGGAGGCGGAGGTGGTGGTGGCGGGGGTGGGGGCGGCGGCGGAGGTGGGGGTGGGGGTTCGAACTGCCTCCTCTTCGGCACGCTCGTCCGCCTGGCCGACGGCCGCGTCACGACCATCGAGAACCTCAAGCCCGGCGACAGCGTCGCCACGATCAAGGTGCCCGGTCTCGAGGTCGACGTCCCCTACCGCGCGCAGTATCAGTGGCTGTCGCACGCTCGTGGGGGCGGCATGCGCGGCACGATCCCGACCGTCGGCCGCGTCGCCAGCGTGAAACTCGGCGAGCACGCCGGCTTCGTGGTCATCAACCGCCGGATCAAGGCGACGCCCGAGCACCCGTTCCTCATGCGCCGCGGCGACGAATGGGGCTTCACCTCGGCCGAGCTGCTCAAGAAGGGCGACTTCCTGGTCGGCGAGCGTCTGGCCGAGGAACTCGTCGAGACCGTCGATCGCGTCGATGCCCCGAGCCGCACCGTGGCCATCCACGTCCCTGGCACGAACACGTTCTCGGCCGAGGGTGTGTGGGTCCACAACGACATGCCGGCGACGGCCCATTCCTCCGGCTCCGGCTCGAGCTCCAGCGGCTCCGGGTCTGTCTCGGGCTCGGGGAGCAGTTCCTCCAGCGGCAGTGCTTCGTCGTCCGGATCGAGCGGCAAATCCAGCGGCTCGTCGATGTCGTCTTCCTCGTCCGGCAGCAGCTCGGGGACCACGAGCGGATCCAACTCGAGCGGGAGCGGGACGGGTTCGTTCTCGATCTGACGGGCTCGACCCCGCGGGCCGATGGGCTGCAGGATCAGTGCGACTTTGCGACTTTGCCGGAAATCGGCCGAGGATTCCGGCGATTCGCGGTTTCGCGCCCCGCGCGTGGTGGGACTGCTACGGGCCCAGACGGGCGCGCTGGAACCTCGCCCAGTCGCGCCACGCCGGCGTCTCGCCGCGGAGAGATATCTCGTCGAGGAACCTGGCCGTGCGCTCGTCGGCGCGGCCCGCGCGCAGTTGCAGGCGGGTCAGCGCCTGCATCGTGGGGATGTGCTCGGGATAGACCTCCAGGGCTGTGGCGTAGGTGGCCAGGGCTTCGTCGGTGCGCCCGGCCTTCTCGAGCGTGAGGGCGAGGTTGAGGCGCGGGTCGGGATGACCGGGCATCAGCTTCCGCGCCCACTCGAACTCCCCCGCGGCCTCGTACAACTTGCCCTGCGCGAGGTAGAGCGCTCCGAGGTTGTTGTGCGCCGGGCCGTTGTAGAGGTCCGCGTTCAGGGCGTCGCGCAGGAGCGACTCCGCCCGCGCCGGGTCGGTCGCGATGACCGCCGCGGCCTCCCGCGTCAGACGCTGCGAAGCGGCCGGGTCGCGGCCCGCCTCCATCATCGGCGAGTAGGGACCGGGCGGGTTGGTCGTCGCGCAGCCGGCGCCGAGCAGTGGCATGGCCATCGCCGCGATCGTCCAGACAAGTGTGTGCACCGGTCGATTCACCGTTGAACTCCATCATGGCCCACCGCCACGGCCTCGATCGAGATGACCGCCCGCAGTGGAAGGTCTCCACCCGCCTCGGGGGACTTGCCGCCCGCGGGGGAAAGGTCGATGCTCGCCGGGGTCCACGTAGGCTCGGCCGTACGCCATGCATCGAGGAACCTGCCCACCTGCGGCAATGTCACGCCGCCGAGCGTCAGCGTTGCGCGCCGCCGCGAGACGCGCAGCCCGGGCTGGAGGGTCGCCTGGGAATCGGCTTCGGGGGAGAGGCTGGCGAGTGTTCCGGGAGGCAGCCCGGCGCGTTCGAGCGCGGCGGTCACGCGCGGCGCCAGGCCCCCTCGGGTCTGATCGTCCGTGGAAGTCGCCTCCGGCAGGCCGGTCCGCAGTTCGGCAACGATGCCGGCGTCGCGCGCGACATTCCTGAGCGTGGCTTGGGCGGTGTGCGCATCGCGGTTGGCCCGCACCGCGGCGGGGATCGTGGACGCCAGGATCGCACCCAGGGTGCAGGCTGTTCCAATCCATATCGAGAGGACCGGCCGGATTGAGGGGGTTGTGGTGTTCACGGCATCCCCCCTGCCGGTCGCAGTTGAAGGGACAGGCGGGTGACGCTGTCGGCGGAGTTGAGCCGGGGTTCGTCGAGTGTCCACCCCGGGGGCGCCGAGAAGGCGCTGAGGAACGCCGCGGCGTCGCCCTCGACCGAGACGGAGATCGAGACACCCGCCTTGCCCACGGAAAGCGACTGCGGCTTGCTCGGGACGTTCGCCGGCCACGCGTGCAGGACGGCCGCGAGGGCGAGCGACGCGTCCGGCGGGGGCGCAGACCTGGCCAGCGCATCCCGCGTGGCCTTCAGGCGTGC
>JABWBJ010000447.1 GCA_013360595.1 Gemmatimonadaceae bacterium
GGCGGCGGTGCTCCGGTCCGAGCCGGCGCGTTCGCAGGCGCCGGTCGTGCGAAGCCCCCGGCTGCCGGTCGGCGACGCCGAGCCGCAGGCTCCGGTCGAGCGGGAAGTACCTCCGCTCGTGTCCATCGAGCCGGCGATCCTTCCGTCACGCGATCCCCGGCCCGATCATGACCGCCGGGTCGCGTTCGCCGAACGCGGCTTCTCCGACGTGGACGCCGAGCCGCCGGAGCGTCTCACGCATCTGCTGTCCACGGTCGTGGAGCCCTGGGCGAAGGCCCCTCCGGACTGACTGCTTCGTTCCACCGACATCGTTTCCCACGCACACGAGGTTGCCATGAAGACACTCGGAAGGCTCACGCTGGCTTCGTTGCTCCTGGCCGGCACGGCGACGGCCCAGGATGCCCGCCTCGAGCGGCTGAAGGCCGAAGCCGCCACCAAGGTCGAGGCGAGGGCCAAGCTCGTGCAGGAGATCATCGACATGGTGTTCTCGTTCGGCGAGCTCGGCATGCAGGAGGTGGAGACCTCGAAGTACCTGACGGGCCTCCTGGAGAAGGAGGGATTCCGCATCGAGCGCAACGTGGCCGGCATTCCCACGGCGTGGACCGCGACCTGGGGCTCCGGGAAGCCGGTGATCGCGCTCGGTTCGGACATCGACGGGATTCCGCAGTCGAACCAGAAGCCCGGCGTCGGGTACCGGGAGTCGCTGGTGACCCTCGCGCCCGGCCACGGCGAGGGGCACAACAGCGGCCAGGCGGTGAACATCGCCGCCGCGCTCGTGGTCAAGGAGATCATGCAGCGCGAGCGGATCCCCGGTACGCTCATCCTCTGGCCGGGCGTGGCCGAGGAACAGGTGGCGACGAAGGCGCATTACGTGCGCGCCGGCATCTTCAAGGACACCGACGTCAACCTCTTTACGCACGTCGGCAACAACCTCGGGGTGTCGTGGGGACAGTCGGGTTCCAACGCGCTGCTCTCCGTCATCTTCAAGTTCCGCGGGCAGACGGCGCACTCGGCGGGGGCGCCGTGGCGCGGCAAGTCCGCGCTCGACGCGGTGATGTTGATGGCGCAGGCGTGGGAGATGAAGCGGGAGCACCTGGAGCTGCCGCAGCGGTCGCACTACGTGATTCCGGACGGGGGCGACCAGCCCAACGTGGTGCCGCAGACCGCGTCGATCTGGTTCTACTTCCGGGAGCGCGACTATCCGAGGACCATGGCGATGTTCGAGGCCGCCAAGAAGATGGCGGAGGGGGCGGCGCTGATGACCGAAACCCAGGTGGACTCGATCAACATCGTGGGGTCGGCATGGTCAGGCCACTTCAACAAGACGATCGCCGAAGTAACCTACGAGAACATCAGGAAGGTGGGACTGCCGAAATGGGACGATGCCGACATCGCGCTGGCGAAGGGTCTGCAGCGTGAACTCGGGGTCCGGGAGGTGGGGCTCGAGACGCAGGTGGATCCGCTCGGCGGGCCGGTCAACGAAGCGACGCGCATGGGCGGCGGCTCGGATGACATCGGCGACATCTCGTGGAACATGCCGACGGTAACGCTGCGCTTCCCCTCGAACATCCCCGGGCTGCCCGGCCACAACTGGGCGAACGGGATCTCGATGGCGACGCCGCTGGCTCACAAGGGCGGCGTGGCGGGCGCGAAGGTGCAGGCGATGACGCTGCTCGACATCCTGCTCACGCCGAAGGTCGTGGCGGATGCGTGGGCCTACTTCCGTGACGTGCAGACGAAGGAGACGAAGTACACCTCGTTCCTGGGGCCGAACGACAAGCCGGCGATCTGGCTCAATGCGGACATCATGGCGAAGTACCGCGACGAGATGCGGAAGTACTACTACGATCCCACGAAGTTCAGGACGTATCTGGATCAGCTGGGGATCAGGTACCCGACGCTGAAGGGGATAGCGCAGTAAGGGAGTTGGGAGTTGGGAGTTGAGAGTTGGGAGTTGAGCGTTGCGGAGGGAGTGGGGCTGCATGGCCGCACTCCCTCTCGCGCTCCCGGACCCGCGGGCGCCTGCGGCCGGCAGGTGGTCCGTCGCTCAGCGGAGCCGCGCCTTCGCTCCCCGTACGAAGCCTTCGTACGCCGGAATGGCTTCGAGCCGCCGGAAGAAGCCTTCGGTGCCGGGGGGAACGAACGCCACGGCGAGACGGCCGGTGGCGCGCTCGGCTGCCATGCGCATGAGCGCGGTGCCGATGCCACGACGGCGGTACGACGGGTCGACGAGGAGGTCGGTGACGACGCTCCACTGGTAGCCATCGGAAAGGACCCTCGCGGCGCCGACCAGGCGGCCGGCCTCCCACGCTCCGACGTTGGCGGTTCGCGCCAGCGCGTCGCGGAGGCGGTCGGGGTCCGGCACGTCGAGGC
>JABWBJ010000448.1 GCA_013360595.1 Gemmatimonadaceae bacterium
CGCCGCCAGGCTCACCGGGGCGGCTCCGACTCGGCCGCCACCCCGATGTTGGTGATCCCCACGTTCCGGACGACGGCGAAAACGCGCAGCAGCATCTCCACGTTCGCCTGGCGGTCCGCCCGGATCGTGACGCCCCGCTGCAGCCCGCCGCGCAGCAGCGTGCGCGCCGAGCCGGCGAACTCGCTGTAGGACATCCCGTCACGCCCCACGTAGATCCGGCCGTTCCGGTCGATCGAGATGACGATGGAGCTCTTGTCCTCGAGCGGCTTCGCGTCGGCCTCGGGCAGCCTGATGTCCACCCCGCCCTGCATCAGGGGCGCGGTGATCATGAAGATCACGAGCAGGAGCATCATCACGTCGATGAGGCTCACCACGTTGATCTCGGCGTTGAGGTGGAGCCGGCCGGCTCGTCTGCGGCGCATCTGCCCGGGGACCCGTGACTGGTGACTGGTGATCAGTGATCCGTGTTTCGGTGATTCGTGAGCAGCGATCGGTGCCTGTGAAACGGTGATCCGACAGCGACGAACTCGCGGTCTCGCCTTCCCTGCCTCCTGGCTAGATCCTCCCCTCGCGCACCAGCAGCGCGATCAGCTCCGACCCGAAGCCCTCCAGCTCGCCGTCGATCCCGTTGAGCCGGTTGGCGAAGATGTTGTACGCGAACACCGCGGGGATCGCGACGGCGAGCGCCAGCGCGGTGGCCGTGAGCGCCTCGGCCACCCCGGGGGCCACGGCCCCGATGTTCCCGGACCCGCTCCGCGTGATGCCCAGGAACGCGCTGATCACGCCAAGCACGGTGCCAAGGAGTCCCACCAGGGGGCTGACCGATCCGATGGTCGCGAGCGCCGTCAGGTACCGGCCCAGCGCATCGCGCTCGGCATCGGTCTGCGAGTCGATCACCTGCCGCAGCGCCTCGACCTGCGCGGCGCTCAACCGGGCCCCCCGCTCCGCCGTCGCCGCCAGCGCCGGCGTGGTGTCGGTGAGGAATCCATGCGCCCGGCCAAAGAGCCGCGTGAACGGGTTCGGTTTCCCCTTCGCCGCGAGCCGTGCCGCCTCCTCCAGCGTGCTCACCCGCTCGAACTCCGAGAGGAACTGTGTCCCGGCCCGCCGAACGCCCCGGTACTCGATCCACTTGGCGAAGATGATGGTCCAGCTCAGCGCCGACAGGAGCGCCAGGAACGCCAGCACCACCTGAGTGACGGTGTCGGACGCCGTAACAAGTTCCCAGGGAGTGGTCGGGACCGGCTCGCCGCCCTGCGCGGCCACGAGCGCCGCGGTCACGCGGCCATGCCCCGCGCCCGCCTGGCGAAATAGTCGTAGGTCATCCGCAGGCCATCCTCCAGAGCCATCTCCGGCCGCCAGCCGAGCTCCCGCTCGGCCTTCGAGTTGTCCACGGCCGAGCGCGGGAGCTCACCCGCCCTCGGCGTCGTGTGGTCCACCGGCACTGATGTACCCGCCGCCCGCTGCAGAGTGGCGGCCAGGTCCAGCACCGACGTTTCCAGCCCGGTTCCGATGTTGTACGCGCGGACATCGACCTGCCGGGCCGCCGGGAGTGAGACGCTCGCCGCCGCCACGTTTGCACGCGCCACGTCCCCGGCGAACACGTAATCCCGCGTCTGGCGGCCGTCGCCGTAGACCGTGAGGGGTTCGCCCTTGAGGAGCCGGTTGCAGAAGATGGCGACCACGCCGGCCTCGCCGTGCGGATCCTGGCGCGGACCATAGACGTTGGAGTAGCGGAGCGCGACCGTCTCGAGGCCGTGGACGCGCCCGTAGTAGGCGAGGTACAGCTCGACGGCCAACTTGGCGATGCCGTACGGCGACTCGGGATCCTTGGGCATGTCCTCCACGCTCGGGATCGGCACGAAATCGCCATAGATGGCGCCGCCGGTGGAGGAGAAGACCACGCGCGTCCCGTGGCCGCCGGCGCGGATGGCCTCGAGGAGGTTGAGCGTGCCGAGGATGTTGATCCGGGCGTCGGCGGCCGGATCGTTGACGCTCTTGCGGACGTCGATCTGGGCGGCGAGGTGGCAGAGCACGTCGAAGCGGCCCTCGCGGACGAGGCGCGCCGCGTCCGGCGACGCGATGTCGGCGTGGTGGAAGCAGGCGCCTTCGGGCACGTTCTCCCGCCTGCCTGACGAGAGGTCGTCGATGATCTCGACCTCGTAGCCGTGCTCCAGCAGGCGGTCGGCCACGTGGGAGCCGATGAAGCCGGCGCCGCCGGTCACCAGTGCGCGCCGGATCATGCGCGGCTCCGCGCCGTCCGCCCTCGGTCGTTCTCCATCACTCGCCCCCTCCGCGGGTCCGGTTTCCCCGGACGGCGCGCCGCCCGCGGGAGGTCCGCGAGCCGCCGTCGTCAGGCACCACAGGCAC
>JABWBJ010000449.1 GCA_013360595.1 Gemmatimonadaceae bacterium
CGACCTGGTCGAGCGCCGCGCGCGCGAGATCACGGTCGCGCGCCGACGGCCGGCGGCCGAGGCCGATGCGGTCGTAGCGGCCCATGAGCACGACCTCGAGCACCCGGAGGGGGAAGATCGCATCGACGGCTTCGCGCTGGGGGACGTAGCCGTACCGCAGTCCCGGCGCCAGCGTGACCGATCCGGCCAGCGGCTTCAACGATCCGAGAAACGTGCGCAGGATGGTGGTCTTCCCGGCGCCGTTCGGCCCCACGATGCCGAGGAAATCGTGCTCCAGGATGTCCAGCGTGAAGCCCTGCAGGACGGCGTGCCGGCCGTAGCCTAACGTCGCATCGCGGAACGAAACGAGGGCCGTCATCGCACCGCGGCGGCGACGGTGGCCACGGCGTTCCGCATCACCGCGATGTAGTCGTCGAGGCCCTTCGCCCCGCCCACGGACGGCGGGACCACCAGAACCCTGGCTCCCGTCTCGCGGGCCACCTTGTCCGCGGTCCGCCGGTCGTAGAACGGCTCCATCAGGATCACCCTCGCCCCCGTCGCCTTCATCGTGGCGACCAGCGACGCCAGGTGCGCCGGCGACGGCGGGACACCGGGCTTCGGTTCCATGAAGCCGACGATCCGCACCCCGGTGTACGCGGCGAAATAGCGCCAGCTGGCGTGCCAGGCCACGATGGGCTTGTCCTTGAGCGTGGCCAGGTCCGCCGCCCACCCCTGCTCGGCGGCCCCGAGGCGCGCTTCGAACGCGGAGGTGTTCGCCGCGTACGCCGCGGCATGCCCCGGGTCCAGCTCCGAAAAGCGATCCCGGAACAGGGCCGCGATCCGCCGCGCGTTGGCGGGATCGAGCCAGTAGTGCGGGTTGCCGAGCGGGTGGACGTCCCCCTGGCTCCGGTCCACGGCCCGGTTGGCGTCGAGCACGGGAATCACCGTCGACACGTTGATGTGCCCGCGGGCGCCCGCGGTGATCCGCTGGTTGCGGGCCCCGTCGAGCAGGAGCGGCATCCACCCGATCTCCAGGTCGAGGCCGACGTAGGCCCAGACATCCGCTTCCCGCAGCCGGAGGATGAAGCTCGGCTTGGGCTGGACGAAATGCGGGTCCTCGTACCCTTCGCCGATGTGGGTGGCCCGAACGTGGTCGCCGCCGACCGCACGGGCGATATCGGCAAGGTCCGTGGTGCTGGTGACCACCTTCAGCTGGCCGTGCGCTTCGGTACTCCAGAGTACGCTGGCCGCGCCGGCCGCCAGAATCCACCGCGCCAGGCGGGCCACCGACATCGGGCGGCGGGTCGTCAGAGTCCGGTTCATCGCGGCGTCACCTCAGAACGGATGCGGCTTGTGCGGTCCGAGCGCAAACGTGGCCTGCAGCACGAGCCGATTGAAGGCCGGCTGCCCGGTCGGACTGACGCGCTCGAACTTGCCGACGATCTTGGAGAACTCGCTGGGATAGAACTGCCAGTACCCTGAAACGGCGGTGGTGCGGCTGCCGTCGGACTCGGGGTCGTCCACGGCGTCGACGCGAGCCCCCAGGTAGCCGCGGCGCGAAATCTGGTAGCGCCCGAAGACGTAGAAGCCGCTGTAGTCACCGAGGTCGACCGGGCGCGGCGACACCGCCAGGGCGAAGTCGGCGTTGCGCTGGGTCAGATACTCCGCCTGGAGGATGAACGAGCGGTAGAGGCCCTGCCGTGGCGGGCGCCAGCGGAAGGTGAGGTCGGCGCCGAAGGTGGTCTGGCGCAACGCCTGGGCGTTGACGTCGCCGACCGGCGCCGTCAGGGCGCGCTCGCGCAGGCCCGTCAGGACCGAGCCGGAGATCTCCAGATTGGCCGCGTTCGACAGGTCCCAGTAGTTCCGCAGGCGGGCCGAGTAGGCGAGGCCGTCCAGGTCGCGGCTCGTCGGTTCCTCGGTGACCAGGTCTTCCGGCGTTTCGCCCAGTCGCTCGGCGGCCGTCACGATCAGCTCCTGGAAGAACCCGAACGGCGCGAAGATGCGGGCGAGATAGAGGCCGGTTTCCTTCAGGCCCTCCTCGCCTAACAGGCGCTGGACGACCAGCGAGTGATCCACCGTGTGCAGGTCATGCCGGTGGGTCAGGTTCTGCTTGCCGAACGGCGCCAGGAAGCGGCCAAGCCGCATCTCGAGGTTCCAGGGGAGCGAGGTGGCCGTCATCCAGGCCTGCTCGATGCCCACGCCCTCGGCGTCGGAGAACCCGATGAACACGTCACCCCGGAACGAGGGGTCGACGTTCGCCTGCAGCGCCAGCTCGATTTCCCTGACACCGAGCCGGGTGCCGTCCTCCTGCGTCGTGCCGTCCGGCGACAGGTCGGCGACGAGGTCGCCGACGAGGCTGATGTCCGGCAGAAGCC
>JABWBJ010000450.1 GCA_013360595.1 Gemmatimonadaceae bacterium
GAGGCTGCGCGGATAGGCTGCGAATGAGGCTCAGGTAGATCCGCGACGATTGGCGCGTTTCCGCGCCGACTCGCCGTTCCAGAAACAGAGAGTTGCCGCAGAAAAGGCCGGAGGCTGCGCGGAACGGATGCCCTCAGTCTCGACGCGTCATCCGCGGTCACTCGCCTCCCCCGGAGACTCGCCCTTCCTGGCCGGCCTTGGAAGACACGAGCCGGTAGAACCGCGGCGCCGGGCCGAAGTGAAGCAGCAGGGCGACCTCGAGCGACGTGGCGCGGAGGTAGTTGAGGGTCTGCCGCCTTGCCGTCGGTGGCAGCACGGGCGACGACTTCACCTCCACCACGACGCGGTCGTCGACGACCAGGTCCAGACGTTGCCTCGTGAGCGGCTCGCCCTTGTAGTGGATCGTGACGAGCACCTCGCGGGTCACCCGGTGCCCGCGCGCCTTCAGCTCCCGGACCAGCGCGGCCAGGTAGACGTGCTCCATGAAGCCGTAGCCGAGCACGTTGTAGACCTCGAAAAACGCACCGATGACGGCGCCGGTCGACACGCTGGCGAGCAACTCATCCTCGCGCATGTCTGAACCTGCACCGCCACCGTCACCGAGCCGTCACCGACAGTCCGGACGGCGGGCATCCGGCGTCGCGTCATGTCCGTCGACGCCGGAGCCGCCGCTGCGCTGACTACATGCCCTTGCTCGCCGTCATGGTGCCGCGGACCACCTGATCACCCGTAGGCGTCTTGTAGGTCGCGACCAGGTTGCCGACGAGCATGCCGTTGCTGAGAACGCTCGCCGTACGCACCGATACCATGACGCCAGGCCGCAGGACGCTCTCGTACTCGGCCGACTGCCCGACGAGACTGTCGCCCGACACGGAGGCCGTCACGGCGATGTTGGGGCGCCCCTCGAGCGACATGGTCCACGTTCCGTCCGCCGTTCCGGTCATGGTCGACCGAACCGTATCGGGCGTCCCTTCGAGGACGGATGCGACATTCCACGTGCCGGCGAAGTCTGCCAGCGTCGGACCCGCCGGCGGTGGCGGAGGGGCTTCCTCCTTCGGAGCACAGGCGGTGAACAGAGCAACAGCAAGAACGGCGGCGGCGGTGCGCATGAGGTCTCCCGAAGCGTCAGGTGAGTGGAGCAGGCGCACCAAGTTACCGAAAACGGCGCGAACCGCAATGAACCTGCTTGGGCTTCCCGCCGCCAGTGTCAGTCGGCTCGGGCCCGCACCAGCCGGAGGGGCGCCTGCCAGGCCCGTTGGACCTCTTCGACCTCGCGGAAGCCGGCCGCGGCCAGGCGCGTCACCGCCTCTTCAGCGTCAAGGACAGTGCCGCCCGACCGGGCCGTCATCAAGGCGTCCACGGCCCCCGCCAGCGGCTCGGCGGGCGTCTCGGAGATGCCCAGCACCAGCGAACCGCCGGGGCGTAACAGGCTCCGCACCGTGCGCAGGGCGTCGTCCAGCACGCCGGGCGGATTGAAGAACGACGGCACCCTGAGCCGGGCCACGACGCCCGAAGCCGCGCCCTGCGCCTGGAGGATCGTGGCGTCATCGTGGGTCCAGGCAGATGGCCGTGTTGACCGACATCATGACCTCCCTGATCCGTGGTCCCCGAAGGCTGGGGCCAGTCCCGCCTGGTTCAGGGAACGTCAACGATCGCGGTTCCGTGGCCCTTCGCCGGCCGCCTGGCGCGTCAGGCGGCCCCGGCACCGCTACATGATGGCCCCTCCGCGGACGATGATGTGCGGCAGGTTCCGCAGCAGCCCATTCAGCTTCGCGATGCGCCCGTTCACGATCCCCTGGAGCTCCTGCCGCACGGCATCCGTCTCCGTCACCAGTTCACCGTACCGGCGTCCTTGCGCGTCGGTCGGCCGGGTGATGGTCCGGCTCACGGCGCCGGCGAGCGAACCGACCTCCTCGCGGAGCCTCGGATACTGCCGGTAGTTGAGGCCCTGAATCGGGCGCGCCAGTTTCTCGTCGCGGAGTTTCCGCAGCTCCACCAGCGCCCCCTCGGCCTCGTTCAGGGCCTCGCGTTCGTTCGGGGCGTTCCGCCGGATGTTCTCCACGAGGGCGGAGAGCTGCGCGATCAGGTCATCCGCGCGGTCGATCACCGTCGTCACGCGCCCGCCGAGGTCGCGGAGGTTGAGGGCCAGATCCCGCTGCGCCTCCAGATCCGCGGTCGTTACGTTCGCCCGTGGATCCAGCTCCACCGTCAGCGGCTTCGTGAACTCGCGGCCGGCGAGCTGGACCTTGACGGTGAACTGGCCGGGCACGACGCTCGGACTCCCCCCGCCTCGCCCTCCGCGGCCGCCGCCGGCCCCCCCGGCCCCGGCGGCTCCGCCGC
>JABWBJ010000451.1 GCA_013360595.1 Gemmatimonadaceae bacterium
GGCACGCCGGCGCGGCGGCGCCGGGTCACGAGTCGCAAATCGCCAGTCACGAGGCCCCGGGTGTCGAGGTCCTCCTCATCCAGCGCGCCGAACGCCATGGCGATCCCTGGAGCGGCCAGCTCGCCCTCCCCGGCGGACGCCGCGATCCGCGCGACGCCACGCTCCAGGAGACCGCCGTCCGCGAGACCCGCGAGGAAACGGGCGTGGACCTCGACCAGGGGCTCATCCTCGGGACGCTCGACGAGCTGCGGCCCCGCACGCCCGTCCTCCCGCCGATCATCGTCACCCCGTTCGTCGCCATCGCGCCGCCGGACGCCACGCTCCGGCCGAGCGAGGAAGTGGCGGAGGCGTTCTGGTGGCCCTGGTCCGCCTTCGAGGATCCCGAGGCGGCGACCGAGAGCATCGTCCGCGTGCGCGGCGCCGACTGGACGGTGAGCTCCTACGTGCTGGGCCATCGCGTCGTGTGGGGGATGACGGAACGCATGCTCCGGCACCTGGCCCTCCGGCTGCGGTCGCTCGCTGCCTGACGCCGGTCCCCGATCCGCCTTGTGCCGGCGCGAGGCGCCCGGTAAGTTAGGTGATCCTAAATAACAGGTTCGTGCCTGCGGAAAACCCCCAATCCGGCCCCCTGGCGCCTCCGGCGCCCGTTCCCGTAGCGCCGCCGGTGTCCGGCGATGCTGCCCTCGAAGCGGGGTGGCGGCGCACCCGCGTCACGCCGAGTCTGGCGGAGGTCTACCGCTCCGTCCCGGTGGCGCACACGCACTGGCTGCGGAAGATCCTCGCCTTCGCCGGGCCGGGGTATCTCGTGGCGGTGGGGTACATGGACCCGGGGAACTGGGCCACGGACCTGGCCGGCGGATCGCAGTTCGGCTACACGCTGCTCTCCGTCATTCTGATGTCGAATCTGATGGCGGTGCTGCTGCAGGGGCTCGCGTCCAAGCTCGGCATCGTCACCGGGCGCGACCTGGCCCAGGCCTGCCGGGACCATTACTCGAAGCCGGTTTCCTTCGCGCTCTGGGTACTCTGCGAGATCGCCATCGCCGCCTGCGACCTGGCCGAGGTGATCGGCACGGCGATCGCGCTCAACCTGCTGTTCGGGATCCCGCTGCCGTGGGGCGTGGCGATCACCGCGCTGGACGTCCTGCTGGTGCTCTATCTGCAGAACAAGGGATTCCGGTGGCTCGAGGCGCTGGTCATTTCGCTGGTGGCGGTGGTGGGCGTCTGTTTCCTGTTCGAGATCGTGATCTCGCGGCCGGAGCTGGCGGGCATTCTGGGCGGCTTCGTGCCCAGCTCCGAGATCGTCCGCAATCCCGAGATGCTCTACATCGCGATCGGCATCCTCGGCGCGACCGTCATGCCCCACAACCTCTACCTGCACTCGTCGATCGTGCAGACGCGGAAGTACGAGCAGACGACCGACGGCAAGCGGGAGGCGGTGCGGTACGCCTTCATCGACTCCACAATCGCGCTCTCGTTCGCGCTGTTCATCAATGCGGCGATCCTGATCGTGGCGGCGGCGACGTTCCATCGGACCGGCAACACGCAGGTGGCCGAGATCCAGGACGCGTATCAGCTCCTGACGCCGCTCCTGGGCGTGGGGGGGGCCAGCGTCGTCTTCGCGCTGGCGCTGCTGGCGTCGGGGCAGAACTCGACGCTGACGGGCACCCTGGCGGGGCAGATCGTCATGGAGGGCTTCCTCAACATCCGGCTGCGGCCCTGGCTGCGCCGGCTGATCACCCGGGCCATCGCCATTGTGCCCGCGGCGATCACGGCCATCTTGTACGGCGAGAGCGGGACCGCGCGGCTGCTGGTCCTGAGCCAGGTGATCCTCAGCCTGCAGCTCTCGTTCGCGGTCTTCCCCCTCGTGCTGTTCACGTCGGACCCGGCCAAGATGGGCGCCTTCACGAATCCGCGCTGGCTCAAGGTGCTGGCTTACACCGTGGCGGCCCTGATCGCGTCGCTGAACGCGTGGCTCCTCATCCAGACCGCGCGGGGGTGGCTGGCCTGATGTACACGCGCATCCTGGTCTGCCTGGAGAACAGCGCGACCGACCAGCACATCGTCGAGCACGTGACGCCGCTGGCGCGGCTCTGTGGGGCGTCGCTGGTGCTCATCCATGTGGCCGACGGGTGGGCGGCGCGCAACATCAAGCACCTCGATCTCCAGGAGTCGGAGGAGATGCGCGAGGACCGCGCCTACCTGGACCGGGTGGCCAGCCAGTTCGTTGCGGCCGGCGTGCCGGCCGAAGCGCTGCTGGCGACCGGCGACCCGGCGTCGGAGATCAGCGCCGCCGCCGACCGCGAGGGCTG
>JABWBJ010000452.1 GCA_013360595.1 Gemmatimonadaceae bacterium
GTCCCGCGTCGGCCAGCGCCGAGAACTGCGAGGCCAGCGTGCGCGTGTACGTGAAACTGGCGCCGACCTGCGGCAGGTACGCGCTCCGCGCCTGCAGGTGCTGCCCCCGGGCGCGCAGGACGCCTGCCTGCGCGATGCGCACCGCTTCGCTCTGCGACTCGGACAGGCGCAGGGCGTCTTCGAGGGAAATCGCGCGTTCCTGCTGGGCAGCCGCCGGGGACGGCCAGCCGCCGGCAAGAAGGATGGCGAGCAGAAGTGTCGTCGGTCTCACGATTCTCATGAGTGGTTCTCGTCAGGAGCGGCGCGATGGCCGGGAGACCGGATGCCCCCCGCCGTTCCGCGCCGCCGCGGCCCCGCGGCCGCGTTGGCTGCTGGTGACCGGCCGCGCGCCCTCGCGGCGACCGTCCGAAGGAGAGACGCCGAGCATCCTGAGGAAGGCGCTGGCGTACTGCAGTCCGGCGTCGCGGAGCGGTCGAGGGAAGAGCTCCGGCATGATGTCGCGCCCCATCGCGTCGGCGAACAGCGAACCCTGGAGCATCATGCACGACACGTTGATCTCCTCCGCCGTCAACGAGAGCCCGTGTCGCCGGGCGAGCCGCGTTGCATACACGCGCAACTGATCGTGCACCACATCGGGGCCCTTCCGCATGCAGTCCGCCATCTGCGGATGCTCCTCGACCTCCGCCATGCACTTCCGGATCAGGTCCCGCCGCTCGCGCAACAACCGCAGCTGCGAACTGCACCACGTCGCGAGTTCCTCGAGCGGCGCGGCCGGCTCGGCCGGCAGGTCGTGGTCGCGCCGCTGCCGCGCATACAGCTCGGCCGCCTCGTTGATGAGCGCCGACTTCGACTTGAAGTGGCGGAACAGTGTCACCTCGTTCACGCCCGCCGCCTCGGCGATGCGCCTCGTCGTCGCGCCGCGAAATCCGGACTCCGTGAAGACGCGCATGGCGGCCTCGAGGAGCCGCTGTCTGCTGATCGGGGTCCCGCTGGCGGTCATTCCGGTTCCGGAGATCGGGTGCGATGAAAGTAGGCGCTTGCATACAACGGGGAATCCCCGTCCAGGTTTCGCGACCACTCCGTCTCCATGGTCACGCTGCCCCGCGCGCCACCCCTCGGTCGGACTAACCACAATTCCCACAATGACTTGCCAGACACGCAGGCCGCCGCCGGTGATCGCTCCCGCCGGAGCCCGCGTCGGGCGAATCGCGGGTCACCGCGGGAGCCGCCCTGAAGTAGTTTTGCCCGACTCCACGTAAGGAATGCCGTGTCCCGACCGTCTGATCGTCCATCGCTCCGGTTTGCCCCGCGCTCGCGAGCGCGCGGGGGCGCCGGTTTCTGCCGCGCGGCCGGCTGGTGGCGCGGCGCATCCCTTCTGCGACGCCCGGGCCGGTGATCCCGTCGGCCTCGGTAATCCGGATCGCCACCCGGCTCATGCGCTATACGCCCGCCCCGATGGCGCGAACGGTCGCCGTCGGGGCCGGATGGGTCGCGTGGGCGGCACTGGCCCGGCGACGCCGCATCCTCCATGTGAACCTCGAGCACAGCGCCCCGGACCGGACATCCGGTGAACGCCGGCGGCTCGTCCGTCGGACCTTCAGCAACATGGCGGCCACTGCCGTGGACCAGTTCCGCCTCCCGAGCCTGGCGCCGGAGCGATTGCTGGAGCTGTTCGAGGTCCGCGGGCTCGAGCACGTCGACACCGCCCTGCAGGCCGGCCGCGGACTCGTCATGGTGACCGGCCATCTTGGTCCCTATGAACTGGCAGCGGCGTGGATGGCAGCCCGCGGGTACAAGGTCGCCGGCATGATGGAAGATCTGAGCCCCGACCTCCTGGAGGCGCTCGCCACCTATCGGTCCGCGACCGGGATGGTGCTCGTGAACATGAAGGACGGACTGCGGGCCGCGTACCGACTGCTCAACGAGGGGTACATGCTGTGCCTCGTGGCCGATCGCACGATCGGCGAATCCCGGGGCGCCATCGAGGTCCCGTTCCTGGGCGGCGTGCGCCGCCTGCCGATCGGGCCGGCGGTCTTTGCGCAGGGCACGGGCGCGCCGATCATCACGGGGTTCGCGTCGTTGAACCCGGCGCGGCGGCCGCGCTACCTCGTGGAGCTCGACGCTCCGATCTTCGCCGCCGGACGGGACGCCGCAGAGCGCGACCGCCTCGTCCGGCACATCGCCGGCCGGATGGAGGCCGCCATCCGCCGGCACCCGGACGAATGGTACGTCTTCCAGCCGGAGTGGATCTCGCGTGGCGCCGCCTGACGCGAACCTCGCCAACGTGGCGCCGGGGC
>JABWBJ010000453.1 GCA_013360595.1 Gemmatimonadaceae bacterium
CGGCGCCGCCAGCGAAGACGAGGCGCCATGCGTGCTGCGCGCATCGTGACATGCTCGGCGGCCGTTCGACGACGGCCTGTGTGCGCAGGGCGTCTGGCCCTTGGCGCTCGACGCCGGGCCCTCGGCGCTCGACGCCGGGCCCTCGACGCTCGTCGCTCACGCCCTCCCCCCCGATGCCTCCGCGTCCTTCCGCTTCCGCCACCGGTGCACCAGCGCCGACAGGATCACGCTCATCTCGTACAGGCCGTACAAGGGCACCGCGATCAGGAGCAGCGTGAACGGGTCCGTGCCCGGTGTGATGAACGCACCAAGCACCAGCGAACCCACGACCGCGAACCGGCGAAAGCGATGCAGCATCGACGGCGTCACGAGTCCCAGCAGCGACAGCAGCAGGATCACCGTCGGCAGCTCGAACGCGGCCCCAAGCGCGACCGACATCCCGACCGCGAAGCCGAAGTACTCGCTGAATCCGTAGACCGGCTGCAGCGAAGCGGCCTGGATGCCGGCAAAGACCTTGAGCGTCAGGGGCAGAACGACGAACCACGACAGGGCGCATCCGGCGAGGAACAGGACCACGGCCATCATCAGGACCGGGATGACGACCTTCTTCTCGTGGGTGTACAGGGCCGGCGACAGGAACCCCCACAGGTGCCACACGATAACCGGCGAGGCGAGGATGGTTCCGAGGATCAGCGACAGGTTCATGATGATCTTGAACGCTGCCGCCGGATGGAACACGGCCAGCTTCCCGCCGGCCAGGTACGGGTGGATGGGGCGCGCCAGGAAGTCCAGGATGAAATCGTCGTTCGTGAACAGGAAGTAGAACGCGAATCCCACGGCGATCACGAGGGCGCCCAGGGACCACATGAGGCGCACGCGCAGCTCCTCGAGGTGTTCGAGGAACGGCATTTCGGCCGGCTTGCCTGGCTTCATTCAGGACTGACCCTCCAGTCCGGAGCGTGGCGCCCGGAGGCCCGGCCTCACCCGGGGTTCCGCGTGAGCCAGTCGGCCGCGAGGGCTGCTTCGTCGGACCGCGGGTACTGCCGGACGATCTGCTGCATCGTGGTCCGTGCCTCGGGCCGGCGCCCCTGGCGGTTGAGCGACAACGCCAGCTTGTACAGCGCCGTCGGGGCCACCTCGCTGGTCGGATAGCGGGACACGACCACGCGGTACACGCTGTCACCCTGCTGTCGGTTCCCCTCGCCGTCGTACGCGTCGGCGATCCCCTTGAGCGCCTGCGGGACGCGATCAGAGTTGGGGTGCGCCGTCAGGAGCTGCGTGAACGCGTCGCGCGCCGCCGACCAGCTGTTCTGCCGCAGCTGGTCCAGCCCCAGCTGGAAGAGGACGTTCGGCCCCTCGGTGAGCGGCACGGCGGCCGCGCCGCCCGGGCGGCTGCTGTCCACGGACGCCACGGCGGCCGGCGGCACCGTCGATCGCGCCTGCTCCATGATCTGCCTGTTTCGCTCCTCCAGATCGGCGCGGAAGTTCCGCATCGCCGTCTGGCTCTGCCCCATCAGCTCGCCAAGCTGCAGCAGCTGCTGTCCGATCGAGTACAGCTCCTGGCGGGTCGTGCCCTGGAAGCTCGTCAGGCGGTCTCCGACGGCGCGCACCGAATCCCGGACCGTCCCGACCGACGCGCTCAGGGCCGCGGCCAGGTCAGCGATCTGCCTCGCCCGCGCCGAGTCGGCGCGGGCTTCCTGCGCCCGGAGCGCGAAGATGTCCCCCTGGAGGATGCGGACGTCGTTCCGCGTGGCGAAGCACGCGGTGGACGCCAGCAGAAGCGCGGCAGGGGCCAGCAGGCGAAGCGTCATGGGCGGACGGGAAAACGGGGGACAGGGGACGGGAGTCCCCCGTCCCCCGGCAAGCCGCGGACGTGCGACTGGAATCTAAGCGCGTGGAGCTACTGCGGTGGTGCGATACTGCTCTCCCCCGCCGTGATCTCGAACTCGGCGCGCCGGTTCCTCGACCAGGCGTTCTCATCCGATCCGGTCACCGCCGGCCGCTGTTCGCCGAAGCTCACGATGGAGATCCGGGCCCCGTCGATGCCGTTGTCGGTGAGGTAGCGCTTGGCGGCCGCCGCGCGGCGCTGGCCGAGCGCATCGTTGTACTGGTCGGAGCCGCGCTCGTCGGCATGGCCGGAGATGCGGATCTGGACGCTCGTGTTCGCGCGGAGAATGGGGAGCTTGGCGTCGAGCGCCACCCGCGCGTCGCCGCGGATGTCGGAGGCGTCGTAGTCGAAGTAGATGGTGGCCTTGAGCGTGGCGACCGCGCGCGCGACCGCCGCGGCCC
>JABWBJ010000454.1 GCA_013360595.1 Gemmatimonadaceae bacterium
CGGCGGGTGGCGACGGAACCGTACACCGGCCACCGCCGCGGCGCCGGGAGAACCGCGGCGAGGCGCGCCGCCTCCTCGCGCGTGAGGCTGCGCGCCGGCTTCCGGAAGTGGGTGCGCGCCGCCATCTCCGCGCCAAAGACCCCATCGCCCCACTCGGCCAGGTTCAGGTAGAGGTCGAGGATCCGATCCTTCGTCAGGCACAGCTCGAGCACGAGCGTCAGGTACGCTTCCGCGCCCTTCCGGATGAAGGAGCGTCCCTCCCAGAGAAAGAGGTTCTTCGCCACCTGCTGCGTGATGGTGGAAGCGCCCCGGAGCCGGCCGCCGCGCTGCGCCGCCTCCACCGCCTTGCCGATCTCCTCGAAGTCGAATCCATGATGCAGGTAGAAGCGGTCGTCCTCGGCGGCGAGGACCGCGCGGCGCAGGTGCGGCGAGATCCCGGCCCGCGACACGACATCGCGGCGCGGGTACGCGGGCCGCTTTCCCTCGACCAGGCGCTGCGACGTGCGCCAGAGCATGACCGCGGTCGTGGGCGGCTGCACGACGTTGAGCGGCAGCGTCAGCAGGATGGGGAGCAGGGCGAGACATCCCGCCGCCAGCAGGGCCAGACGGCGCAGGCGGCGCCACGGAATGGGCATGCGGGAAGATGCGGGCCGTGAGATGGGCGAAGCGAGGGGTGCCGCCACGGACCCGGCCGTGCCACGCCCGCCGCACGGGCTTATCATCCGGGATCACGATCCCGCGAGGACCTGGGGTGTCCCTGAGCCGACGACGCCTGATCCGTGCCGCCTGCCTGCTTCTGCTCTGGCCGCCGTCCACCGAGGCCTTCGCGCAGCAACGCGTGCGACTCGGCATCGAGGTCCTGCTGAGCGACTCCCTGCATCTCGTGCGCGGGAAGCGCGTCGGCCTGATCACGAATCACACCGGCGTCACGCCCGACGGCCGCAGCACGATCGACCTGTTGCACCGCGCCCCCGGCGTTCGACTGACCGCTCTGTTCGCTCCGGAACACGGCATCCGCGGCCAGGCCCAGGCGGGCGAACGCATCGCCACCTCGGTGGACTCGGCCACCGGCGTCACCGTGCATTCGCTGTACGGCGACACCAGAGTCCCCACCGCCGAGATGCTCCGGGACGTGGACGTGGTGCTCTACGACATCCAGGACATCGGAGCGCGAACGTACACGTATCCGTGGACGATGGCCCTGTCCGCCGAAGCGGTCAGCGCCCTGGGACGCGCCTTCATCGTGCTCGACCGTCCCAATCCGATTCGCGGCGACCGCGTCGAAGGCGGCGTGCTGAATCCGGAGTTCCGGTCCTTCGTCGGCCAGTACCCCGTCGCGATGCGATACGGCATGACGCCCGGCGAGCTGCTGCGCTACCTGATCGGCACGGGGCAGGTCAGGGCACAGGCGTCGGTGGTGCCGATGGCCGGGTGGCGCCGCGACATGTGGTGGGAGCAGACCGGCCTCCCGTGGCGGAACCCGTCGCCGAACATCCGGTCCCTCGACGCAGCGATCCTGTTTCCGGGCGTCGTCTACTTCGAGGGGACCAACCTGAGCGAGGGGCGCGGCACGCCGCTCCCCTTCCAGCTCGTGGGAGCGGCCTGGCTCACGGACGCCGGCGCGATCGCGCGCGAGCTGAACGCGCGCCGTCTTCCGGGGGTCGTCTTCGATTCGACGCTCGTGACCGTGGAAGCCGGTCAGAAGTGGGGCGGGCGCCGGATTCCCATGCTGGCCGTGGCCGTGGCGGACCGCGACGCGCTCCGTGCCGACCAGGTCGCCCTGGAGATGCTGCGGACGATCTACGTGCGGCACCGGGGCGAATTCCAGTGGCGGACGGGGAGCATCGACCGTCTCTCGGGCGGCACCCGGGTGCGCGAGGCGGTCGAGCTCGACGGAGGCATCGCGCGGCTCCTGGCGGACCTGGATCGGGAGAACCGGGAGTTCGAGGCGTCGATTCGCCCGTATCTGCTGTATTCGCGGCCCTGAGGCCGGGAGGAAGCGCCGGCGGACTGCGACCGGAAGTCCTCGGCCGCGCCCGTGTTACGCGAGGGTCTGGCGCCGCGTCGTCCTTTATCAGAGAGTTCTCATTCTTGCCAAATCCGGCACACGCCGGTGCCCTGATCCCTATCGAGCGTGACCGCGGTATCGACACACCTGGCCTGGCTCGCCGCAACCGTTGTGCTGGCCGTGGCGGGGTTTGCCGTGGGCGTCCGTCTGGGACGTGGTCGCGCCACGCGCGCCGGTGAGCCT
This sequence comes from Gemmatimonadaceae bacterium, assembly GCA_013360595.1. Taxonomy (GTDB): domain Bacteria; phylum Gemmatimonadota; class Gemmatimonadetes; order Gemmatimonadales; family Gemmatimonadaceae; genus JABWBJ01. The sequence goes on from JABWBJ010000454.1 coordinate 2,252, forward strand.
CCGGCGCCGCAAACGGCGAGCAGCGCAGCGCCGCCGGT